>JAJZZW010000181.1 GCA_021797385.1 Thermoplasmata archaeon
GCCATCATTATGAACAAAGCTACTATGGCTACAGATATCAACATTATATATCTCTGTTTCATAATATATATATATATATATATATTAATTTTATTTAAATATTTCCATTCGATTAAATATATTATTTCACTATGTAGAAATTATCTTACAATTCTTGTATAATATAATCCATTTACATGATGAATCTGTTTCCCTTATATTCATAGTAGGATACCTGAGCACATAAATCTCAATTACGCAGAAAGGGGAAAGAGTGTAACAGTGAGAATAGAATGTAAATCAGAGATCTCTGATTTCATAGGTAAAATAATGGATATGGAAAGCATGATTAAAGATTAGTGTACCCACCCCATAGTATTTGGAAAACATTGAAAAATAGTATTCCTATATCAATAAAAATAAAATAGGTGTAAAGTCACGGACCCCTAAGTAACGGAATTCTAAAACGGGAAAATTTATTACTTTAATGAAATTGCATATGCAATGATAGTTGTAAATCCTGCACCTCTTGACACTTCATATGTACCTGAGAAATTATTTTTCAGGGATGATAAAATAGCTACCATCCAGTCCACTGTTATTGATCCATCAGCAAGTGGAATAACAAACAATATCATAATTCATGGAGATTCCGGTACTGGCAAAACCTCTACTGTGAAATTTCTCATGCGGGACAATAAATCCATTATTTACGAAAATGCGCTGTCATTCAGAAATGTAAAAAATCTGCTGGAACATGTTATTTCAAGATTGGGGAGGCCGGTGTCATATCGCGGACTTTCATATTCAGATATTTTTTCCACCCTTAATTCCATAATATCATTCCGTGGAAACATTATTCTTGTAATAGACGAAGCCACCGGGATGCTAAAAGGTGATTCCACCGGATTGTATAATCTATTTAGAGCATCAGAAATCTACGGGACTGAATTAAGCACTATCCTGATATCCATGGAGAGTCCATTTATGTATTTGGAAAGGAAATATGGAACAATAGTGGAGCTTAAATTCAATAAATACAGCAGCGATGAAATAAATCGCATTATAACTGACCGGGCATCAATGGCCCTGGATCCTGGCACGTGCCCAGATTCCATACTCCAGTATATATCTGAAATATCCGGTCAGTTCGGTAGTGCCAGATTCGCCATAGAACTCCTGCAAAAAGCGGCATACATGGCAGAATACCGGCTTTCAAAAACAATAGAAAATGATGATGTGCGATCTGCCGTATCACTTATAAACCCATATATAACAGAAAGCAAACTTTCACTTCTGGATAAGAGTGAGCTTGTTGTACTCCTTGCAATATGTTCCCTCCTTTCAGATTCTCTTTCAGTTGACGTGCACTCAATAGAAAAAGAGGTTAAACTTGAAGGAGAAGAATATGGTGTTGAACTCAAACGAACAGAAATATACAGAATAATCCGCAAGTTTGAAAGCATGGACGTCATATCATCATCCCTAAGGAGCAGCGGAAACAGGTCCAGTGTATCAAAACTTATATCCATAAATGATGTGCCTGTTTCCATACTTTCAATAAAGATACGGGACCTTATTCCCAGACTCTGAAATAATAAAATCAAAGGGTTTAAACGACCTTTTCAATAGCTTTGTATAATATTCTCTGTCAAAAAATTCTGAACCATTTTTTACAATGTTGTGTCCTTTGTCCATTACAATTCCTGAAATAACCATTCCCGGATATATTTTACCTTCACTACCAATGTTTTTTAGTAGATAATATGTAATATTTTTGGACTTATATTCGTCAATATGCCTGTTGATGCCCAATTCTATCCTAAAATCTTCAATACCAAAATTTTCAAGTTTCATATAATGCTTTTTCAGGTTCTCCAGACTTTCTTTTCTTGATGGCAATTCATCGAAATCACAATTAAGGATGTTAAGAGCCTCCTGCTGAAATTTCTTTATTATTGGTGGGGCATCCCTTCTTCTGAGTTCTATACCCCTTACCTTAAAACTTCCATCTTTTCTCAATCCTATATATCTGTTTGCAGACCCAACGCCATTGTTCTGGGGCAGAAAAGCAATCCATATGTAGCTGGAATCCAGGACTATATGTATTCCTGTTTTTTCGTATATCTCTTTCAATGTTTTCATTATATTGCCGTTTCCCGAAAGCCAGAGGGAGTCCACAACTCCATGCATAACTGTAAATCCATTGTTTTCCGATATTCTCATAGCTTCTCTTATTATTTCCCTTCCTATTCCTGTTATTTTTTCATGTGTATCTATCCTTCCAAATTTAGCATTTTTATAACCTGTATACCCAAATGAATTAAGAAGAAGCGTTTTTAATGCCTTATTTCTATTTTCGTAAATCTCTGACCTGTTTGCCATAGCTTTGTACAAAAGCCTTCTGTCCAGTAATTCTCTAAGAAACATAGATAGAAATGCTGTATTCCCTCCTGAAATATTCTCTGGAGATATTCTATACTCCACAATTATTCCCGGATACATTGATGAGAAATCAATTTCGTATACACTGGTATAAACTCCTGGATCTGGATTAAAAACTATGCCACCTCTATCGGCACTGAAAAACTCCAGTGGGTTTTTAGGAATTTCATAATCATCCTTTCTGAGAGGCACAAGTATTTTTCTTTTCAATGCTTCTTTTTCCTCAACAGCAGATACAACTGTTCCTGGTGTTATATAAGAAACCGTTTCAATCGGGAGTGAGGAAACTCTGGATAGTTCAATTAAACCTGTAAGGCCTGCATCATTATACACAAATGAATTTGAATTTATACATATTTT
>JAJZZW010000040.1 GCA_021797385.1 Thermoplasmata archaeon
TACTTACCCTGTATATTGCTGCTAATTCAGCAGATGATACTCCTTTCTTTTTCTGATTTATTATGTATTTTAATTTCTTATTGTTTAGCTTCACCCTGGGTTTAGAGTTTCTATCTATATTTAAGTGATCTTTAAATAGGAACTCAATTCGGGATAACATAGATGAAGAATTTAAAGGAAATGTTTTAATATTGGAAACTGTTAAGTTAGTATTAAATTATTTTATAACTTTATGGTAAACAGAATATATAATTATGCAAGAGAAAATTTTTCTCCGTGTTTCTTCAACATTTTAAGACTGGTTATATCTTCCAGTATTTCCATTATATTAACATTATCCACGTTTAGGTTATAATTTTCCCGTAACTTCCCGGTTAAACTGTTAACATCAATAGGGGCATCCATGAACTTCTTTGAAAGATTATATGTATCCTCATAAACGTTCCATGGAAAGACAAACCATGCCCACTCCTCTTTGGAAAGCCCTTTTCCATAATAATCAGGAGTGTAACTGGAACCATTCACATAAAGCATGGATGTGGTTTTTAATTCAGCAGGATTCAGGGATTTTATATAGTTGTTGGAAAGCCTCATGCTCTCGCCTGTATCGGTTATATCATCTACAATCAGCACTTTCTTGCCGGTTACGTCATAGTTCAATTTTTCCTTGAGGACAGCTTTTCCATCCATGGTTGCGGTAACTCCCCAGTGTTCAGTTTTAATTGAAAGCAGGTCCTTCTTGAAAAGATAATCAGCCACCATTCTTGCCGGTACCAGTCCACCTCTAGCAATACCAACTATAATGTCTGGATTGTAGTTATCTGCAATTATCATCTTCATTATTCCCCTTGTCCATTCCTCTATGTCCTTCCATGAAACATATGTAGCTTTGAATTCCATTCTTATCTATGGATAAGTGGATATTGTTATTTTAATGTTCTTTAATGCATATTATTCAGCTTCCGCTGATACATCTTTTACATTTGTTGATCTACCGGCCAAAAGGGTTGGTGATATAATGAAAGCTGCGAGGACTATGGCAACTGCAGGTATTATTCCATAGATGGAACTGGTTATGCTGATAAAGTAACCACTTAGCACCACCGGGATAATTGCCACCCCAACATTGGTTGCAACACTGTACATGGAGGTTGCAAAACCAGCTCTGGCAGGGTCGTCTACATAGTTTATTATAGAATTAAGGGCCAGTACCCAGAAAGCGTTGCCAAAAAATCCGAATATAAAAAACGATGCGGTTATCATGCTTGCTATATTTGTATAAACTAGGGAATATAATAGAATGCCGGCAAATATGAATGACACCAGCCCGGTCATAACCGTACCTGATCTAATCATGTGGTAGCGTTCTAAAATGAACGGCAATATTAGTGCACCCATTGCTGAGCCCAGGAACTCAACACCTCCCATGACACCTGATAATTTCAACAGGAATGTCCCGGTAAAATGGAATCCCAGTGCGGTGGCCGCTATATCTCCGAAGAGTATTGATATTGAAGCCATTGAAAGTCCTATGTACCAGTTTTTTATCATCCCGGGCTTAAATGATCCTTTCAGGGATTTCCCACGGTATTTCTCCGGATACTGTGGCAGGTATACGAAAAGCCATAGGGATGCTATTATTGTCAGTATAGCAGGAAATGCCATGATTCCTGGAAGTGAAAAGGCAAGATATATATAAGGACCCAGAAGTGCACCTGAAGACATACCGAGAAACAGGGAACCTATGCTTAATCCCGTGATTGTAGCAGATTTTTTTCTGTCCATGGATTCGGCAATGCTCCCTACAGGGGCAAGGGAAAATGGATAGGCGCTGGCTGCAATAATCGATAAAATTAGGAATTCAGTGTAGTCTGTGGCAAATATACGTATGAATAACCCGGTTATGGAGAATAGCATGGCAAGATATATGGAAGACTTCACTGTAAATTTGGCAGAGAGAACTCCGGCTATAAGGCCAATGATAGCCATTGTGTATCCATACACAGATAGTATCAGCACTATTTCCGAGAGAGTTGCAGACAGATGTGCGATTAGTTCCGGTATGACAGGTGCTAAAATAAACCACCCGAAACCTATTGTAAAAACAAAGAACCAGTATGGTAAGAGTTTTTTCAAATTATCCATGATAGTGAATGACATTCATGTACATAAAAGTTTATGTGATGTAAATATAATTTACGCCTTTTAGATATATTTAATAAGTTCAAGATAATGAAATATCATGGACTTTTCATTCAGTGATGAACAGGAACTATTGAGGGAAAATACTACGGCGTTTTTGGAAAAAAATTTGAAGCCTTTTGTCCGGTCTATAGATGATAATGGAGAAATCCCGGAGACTTTTTTTAAGAAAGCAGGAGAAAATGGAATTATATCCCCATTTATTAACCGGAAATACGGGGGCCCAGGTCTATCTTTTTTAGATTCTGTTATCATAGCGGAGGAAATTGCTAAGGTTGATACAAGCATGGCAACCTCTGTTTATTATCTTTTGAATACATCCTGGGCGTATGTACTCCAGAAATATGGTGCGGAGGAACTGAAGGATAAACTGCTGCCAGATATAGCAAACGGAAATAAATTCATAGGAATTGCATCCACTGAGCCATCCGGAGGGAGCGATGTGGCAAACATAACCACAACCGGAGAAATAAAAGATGGGAAAGTAATTATAAACGGCGAGAAGATGTATATAAGCGGTGCGTTGGAAGCCAGAAAGAATGGCGGAGGGCATCTGACACTTATTAAAACGGACAAAAGCAGGGGGCATAAGGGCATAACCATGGTATATGTCCCGGCTGATACAGAAGGGGTGGAAATTACCAAACTGGAAAACATGGGAAGAATGGGAATATCCACATCGGGAATCAGATACAGTAACGTTGAAGTCCCTGAAGAGAACATTATAGGCAAGATCAATGAAGGCTTTTATTACTCCATGGACGGATTCAACCATGCAAGAATCATGGTGGCGGCTTCATGCAATGGTTTATCTGTGAAGATGCTTGATGAGGGCATAAAATACATAAAAGAAAGAAGTGCATTCGGAAAGAAGCTCCGTGATTTTGAAGCAATCGCTTTCGAAGCTGCAGATATTAGAACAGAAATTGAAATGGCGTGCCTTCTGAATTACAAGTCAGCTTACCTTGCCGATATGAACGATCCTGATTTTTATATATACAGTTCAATGTCAAAGCTAACTTCGCCGCAGATCGCTATGGATACTGTCAAAAAAGTTATGATGTGGTTCGGGGCATATGGATATACAAAGGATTCCGGCATAGAGAGAAGTGCCAGGGGCATATTTTCATACCTTGTAGGTGCAGAGGGGGCATTGAATATAATGAAAATGATAATATCGCGTGCCATTCTGAAATAACTCTATTCATCCGATTCCGGGAGAATATCCGGGAGAATAATTCCACTATAGAATTCTACCGCGAATGTTATATTAAAATAAATAATAAAGCTGACGGGGTTTAATGTCTGATTATATCGCTGTACACGTCCATCGAGGAAAATTTCCTATATCTACCGACAGGGAGTGGATCAATGTTTATACTATGGAACCTTTTGAAAACAACAGGGCAAACAGAGATATAATAAATCAGCTTGCAAAATACTTCAATGTTGATTATCACAGTATAGAAATCGTGAGGGGTTCAAAGTCCAGAAAAAAGGTAATAAAAATAAATGATTAGCCTTCTGCAATAATGCCCGGATAATGTAATTGCTATTTATGATAAAAACTATGAATAAAATATGCCATCCAATAGGTATCTATCAATAAAATTTTATACAGCAAATATGTATGGAAAACTATGTTCAAAAATAATTTGCTGAGTGGAAAAAATATACTCATAACCGGTGGCGGCACCGGACTGGGAAAGCAGATGGCAGAAACCTTCCTGAAACTTGGTGCCACAGTATCCATAGTAAGCAGGCATGAAGAACACTTAACCGACGCAAAAGATTACTTCAATAAAATGGGATATGTTATTGAAACTGAAAAATGTGATGTTAGAAATCCGGATGAATTAAAAATTGCAATTGATAATATAGAGAAAAAAACGGGAAATATCAATGTTCTTGTAAACAATGCTGCAGGAAACTTTATCAGTAAAACCGAGAACCTCAGCCCGAAGGCATTCGATACTGTAATAGGAATAGTGCTTCAGGGAAGTTCATATGCCTCACTGGAAATGGGAAAGCGCTGGATTAAAAATTCTGTAAAAGGTACAATTCTCAGTATAGTTGCAACCTATGCGTGGACCGGATCCGGTTATGTGGTGCCCTCTGCCATAGCCAAGGCGGGAGTGCTTGCACTGACGAGATCCCTTGCCGCAGAATGGGGGCATCTGGGAATAAGGACTGTTGCAATTGCTCCAGGTGCGTTCAAAACGGAGGGGGCCTGGTCCAGACTCTTGCCCAGAGAAGAGTATGAAAATGAAATTATAGAGGGAAATCCGGAAAGAAGGCTGGGGACAAAGGATGAAATAGCAGGCATTGCTGCATTCTTGATATCTGATATGGCATCTTATATCAATGGGGATGTTATTACAGCAGATGGCGGGCAGTCATTATACGGAGCCAGCATTTTTAATATGATGGAAAAACTCCCTGATGATGTATGGCAGATGATGCGGCAGAGATGATTTATTTACATTTTATATAAATTAATTTATATTCTGGATATAACAAATATTCATATAGAACTATTCTTATATAGCAAAATGGCGTCTAACGCAAGAATAAGGTATCTCATAACAACACTCGGCTCTGTTATTACCATGATTTCAGGAATTCTGGTATTGCTTCTTTTATTCATATCAGGGCTTGCAGGGGCTGCGCAGCTCATGTTTTTTAATCCAGCCGGCTTCGTGGTAATAGGAAGCTCTATAGTTATGGCTATATTTCCTGTAATCTGGATAATACTGGCTTATATTATATACTCCATGGCTAAGGGAACGCACAGAAAGGATAAACTGGTAAACGGTATCATAATAATAATTCTCGGATTTATAATATTATTCTTAGGTGGTGGATTTGTTATAGGCCCTGTTCTCGACATAGTGGGTGGATTTTTACTTATACTGTGAATTTCAAATTTTAATATATAGACAAAGTGAAAAACAGTATTCTAACAATTTAACATTTTGGTCGGACATAATAACTGAACTTTTTCATACACATTCATATAATAATATTACATAGAATTAATATAAAAATCTCCACGGTGTAATTTATTTCATCAAGGCTCAATCGAAAATATGCAATAGTAGATGTTTATATAACAAAATTCTGGATTTTATTAAGATATATTTATATATTGATAATTCTTGTCATGGCTATGGATAGCATATTTAAATTAGGTTTTCAAAAAAAGGAAACTGTCAGACAGGCAGCTGGAGAGAGCCTTAAACGGTTTATTTTGATTGCTATTGTGGCAGGCCTTCCTGCATTTTTGGAGGGGTTTGACGGGGAGATATACTCCTTTGGGTCTTCCTATATAGTTCCTTCTCTGACAGGCCCCACTTATCTTTCCTTAGGATTGATACTGACAGGTTACGCTATAGGTATTGCGATATTCAGTCTTGTGGGCGGATATCTCTTTGACAGGTATTCTGTGAAAAATACAGTAATACTTTCAGTAATAATATTTTCGGCATTTACAATAATGACAGGCTTCGTAAAAACCACACCTGAACTCTTTATAGCCAGGCTAGGAGTCGGAATCGGGGTTGGTATATTTCAGCCTGCAGGCGTTGCCTTGCTTGGAGATATCTTTTATGAGACAAGGGGAAAGGCGGTTTCTGTATGGGCTACATTCTTTTCCGTTGGACTTTTTGCCAGTCCATACCTTATAGCGCCATTTCTTCCTGCATTCAGGCTTCCCTTTGAAATATCAGGCGCCCTTGCAGTAATAATACTCATACTTGTAATACTTATAATACCGATTACCTTCAAAAAGGAGAAACCGACAACAAAGATAGAGCTGAAAAATGTGTTCAACAGGAATATAATTCTCCTATCAATATCTGTTTTCTTCTTCGGTATAGCACTATTTGCAGGATATTTAGGATATTTTTCTACTTATCTTGAAAAGGGCTTATCAATATCTACAGGAAATGCCGCAGTCATAGCATCGATGGCAGGCGCAGGGGGATTTATCATGGCATTTCCCATAGGATTTATTGCAGACAGAATAGGAAGAAAATACATGGTAATAATAACATCATTGCTTATTGCAATAGGTTCTGCAGGGATGTTTTTCCTCTTTACTTCATATTATGGTTTAATCATTTCTACCTTCATTTTCGGTTCAGGATGGGGAGTTTATGTTGACCTTCTTGTAGCGCTCGGGCAGGATTCGGTCGAGGATAGAATAGTTGGGTCCATTTCAGGATTTCTATTCTTCATATTTAATGTTGGTACTATGATTGGCGGGCCTCTTTATGCTGAATTTCTTTCAAAGAGTCCAACACTGGCACAGTTCAAGGAAGGTGCCATAGTAACAGTTATAATACCGACTATACTTGCTCTCGTATTCGTTGTATTCACAAAACGTATGACTAAAAGCACCATAGATGAGCATCCTGAATTTGAGAAGCAGGAATCCTGAAAATTATTTTTTAATTATTTTTAATTTGAATTTCTCAATTTGTATATGTGCCTGTGCAAAAGATACAGTGGCACAAGAATTATCAGAGTTGGCAGGGCAGCATAGTATGTGAAATATTTGAAGGAAAAGAAAATATTTGATATGGCGCTGTAAATTACAAGAATAACCGCTACAGCACCTATAGTATAATCTGCCATGGCAAGCCTGTCCATGGACAACCTATCCATACCGGATATATTAATTTTTATGCAGGATTCTACCTCTGAAATTGTATGTGTTCTTTATTCTGTATTGCTTATTTGGAACTGGTATTCATGATTCCGCAAAATTTCTGTTTAGCAAATAGGATATATTATTCTCGTTAATATATAAAACAATGATATTTAAATAGTGTAGTTAATATATAAGGTAATTTATTGAAATATTCACCCGCAATAATCAATTGTGAGTTAAAATGATATCAGTAACAGCGTGGGAATGGATCGGTCTGTTCATAGGCATGATTATTGGTGGCCTGGCAGAGGCATGGGGTATTTCAAATCCGGAAGTTTTGATCAGGCTTGGCAGGTGGAAAGACCGTTTATTTGTAGGATGTATAGCAATTGCAATCGGTGCAGGTGCACTGGCACTGTATGGGCTTGCAGTCTTAGGTGTGGGATTCCACTGGGGAGTTAAGCCGGATTATATATGGGGTGTTGCCCTGGGTGCCCTTCTGTTCGGAACAGGAATAGCAATATCTGGATACGTCCCGGGTACAGTCTGGATGGCTCTCGGAGAAGGCAGGAGGGATGCTTTATATGCTGTTCTGGGCGGACTGCTGGGTGCGGCATCATGGACATTGATTTATCAGACATCTTTCGGGCACTGGCTTGTAACATACGATAATTTTGGCCAGATATATTTCGGCGGAACCGTTGATACAGATCTGTATGTAGGTTTCGGCATAGCAATTGTATGGGCAATTATCATGTTTTCAGTGGCTTACTTCCTTCCCAGATATAAGGGCGGGAAAAGCTGTGCCTATAATTCGCTTCATAAGGAGAAAACCCTGAGTCCGGAGGAACAGGGTAAATACGTGGAAACTGCGGGCATGCTTCTTGAAGGTGCCTCGATGCCCCTGGGCAAGCATAATTTGCCAGAGAAGGTAAATTACCACTGGACAGTTTCATCGAAGCTCTTCGGCGTTGTCATGATGTCTGTGGGCATAATAATAGGATTGACTGTGGTGCTTGAAATGTTCCTGCACCAGATATTCGGCGAATCAACAACATATTCATGGATAGTTGCTAAAATCTGGCTTCCTGCAGGCACATGGAAATACAGCACACTGGTTGTACATACCATAGGATGGGAGCCATTCAGTGATATAGGCACATTATTCGGTGCATTCCTGGCATCCATATTCTTTACAAGGAGGTTCCAGTCATTCAATAATGTGATACCTCCTTCATGGGAGAAGAGATTCGGGAACAGCCAGATAAAAAGAGCGGCAGGTGCATTCTCCGGTGCTTTCCTTATGCTATTAGGTGCAAGAATGGCAGATGGATGTGCATCAGGGCATATACTGAGCGGGGATTTGCAGATGGCAGTAAGCAGCCTGGAATTCTTCATAATCGTGATGATATCACTGCTGATTGTTGCACACATAATATACAGAAAGGTGGTGGATTAAAATGGAAACTATCGAAAATAATGAAAAGGACAGAGAGGAAAAAGAACCTAAATGCAGGAGCGAGGCGGGGATAAAGGCATTTGTCATAGTAATGACAGGAATTACCATAATTACAGCAGCCCTTACATCTGGAACATACAGTGGTTACGATCCTGATAGCTATTCTGTAGCCATAACCGGTTTCTTTGTAATAGTAACAATAATCATGACTGCTGTATGGTACCGCTCTAAATACAATAATTATGCATACAATCCCAATAAGAAAGCCAAAAAATAATTTTTATTTTTGTATTAGTCAATACGATTTTTTTGTGATAAATATTCAGGTTCAGGGTAATGAATACAGAGATTTTTGGATAAGGAAGCAGGGTAACATATTCCGAAATTATTTTCACCGATTTCCCGGTTTTAAATCAAAATAATTAATATGCCTTATTGAATTTATTACCTATGGAAGTAGATGAATACATAATAAAGACCAGGGAATATTTTCATGAATATCCTGAACTGAGCTTCAAAGAATATAAGACAGCAGATAAAATTGAGGAGGAACTGAAGGCAATGGGCCTTGCCCCTAAAAGGATAACCGAAACAGGAATAATAGCGGATATAAAGGGAAAGGGAAACAAAACCGTGGCAATCAGGGCAGATATAGATGCATTACCGGTAACAGAGGAAAATAAGGTGCAGTATGTATCCAGGAATGATGGAGTTATGCATGCCTGCGGACATGATACACACATGGCAATGCTCCTGGGCGCAGCCAAAATGCTTATTGCAGATAAGGAAAAACTGAATGGGAATATAAGGCTGATTTTCCAGCCTGCTGAGGAATTGCCTCCAGGAGGTGCCGTGGATATGATAAAACACGGTGCACTTGATAATGTTGATTACATCATCGGACAGCACATAATGGGATTTCTGCCGACTGGCCATGTGGCAATATATTATAAGGAAATGATGGCAAATGCCGATGAGTTTGATATCACAGTACACGGAAAGGGGGGACATGGTTCTGCCCCCCAGGATGCAATAGATGCCATATATATCACTGCACACCTGGTAGAAATGCTGAATACCATAGTATCCAGGGAAATAGACTCCAGGGATCCCGCAGTGATAACCGTTGGAACCATAAATGCAGGATATAGATATAACATAATCGCTGCACATTCCAAACTCACAGGTACAGTGAGAACGTTCAGCTTGGAGGTGCAGGAAAAGATAATAAAAAGAATTAAAGACGTATTAGAGGGATTGAAATCAACCTATGGAATAGAATATGAGTATGAATATAAGAAAGGTTACCCTGTTTTAATAAATAATGAAAAAATATCCAGAGATATAGAAGAGGTGGCTGAGAAAATTTTGGGAAAGGAGAATATAGATCATCCAAAGCCGGATATGGGCGGGGAAGATTTTGCATACTATCTCCAGAAGATACCGGGAGCCTACTATTTCTTCGGTGCCAAGAATGTTAAGAAAGGGATTAATTCACCCAATCATTCTCCCACATTTGATGTGGATGAGGATCTTCTCTATACAGGAGCCAGAATACTGAAAGAGGCGGCAATGAGCATTCTTAACAAGTAATTCAACATTTATTTTTATACTCTTACCAAAAATTGTGATTAAATTTATTTACCTTGAAATTATAAAACATCTAGAATGCCTGAGGAAATGTATACATATGAAAACCGTAAAATCACCGGTGAGAATGGCTTCTCTGCAGAAATTATACCAGAAGACCGCTGGAGAGAAATTTCTATTGAAGGCAGCATCAATATCAGTTTCTCACTTGAAAATGGAGTGTACATAATAAGGCATAATTATCTTGAAGAGGGATATGTTAAAAAGAATTCTGTAATGGAATATGAAGGGAAAACTTTCAATATTGACCATGAGGGACTTAAAAATTTAAAGATGAACAAAATAAATTTTTATATCTTTTCAGGAGGAACAGAGGTAGCTTTTATCAATGTTTTCAGAAAGGAGGTAAACATAGATGTGGATGATCCTCAGTATATAGTTCCGGTAATGATTTACATAGCCATACTCTCTAAAAGATTGAAAACCCGTGGAAATAAAATTTACCTGAAGAATAGAAATCTAATAGCTTTCAGTTCTACAATATATCTATTTACCGGAATCCTCTCATTAACAGGCCTGGATATCGAAAATAATTATGAGATGTTATTGGTATTGACCCCGATAGCTATTTTAGCAGTGCAGATGCTTTATTATATTTTAATAAAGGGCCAGTTATTTTAGATGCATCCCAAACTATTTAAGAAAGCAATAATTTCAATATCATGAGCCTCAAATCTGAATTAACCCTTGATGTTATAGATACACATACTGAGGGTGAACCCACACGCATAATTTTCTGGAATGATATACCTAAAAATCTGCCGGACGCATTATCAGTAAGGAACTATTTCATCCAGCACTATGATTATATCAGGACAACCATATTGCAGGAGCCAAGGGGGCATAAGGACCAGTTCGGTGCTGTGCTGCTTCCTCCGGTAAATCCGGGAAGCAACTACACGGTAATATACCTGACAACAGATTCATATCTTGATATGTGCGGGCATGCCACAATTGGTGTAAGCACTGCACTGGTTGCACTGGGATATGTTGAATATGAAGGAAGTGAAAAAGTAATTACATATGATACCGTGGCAGGTACGGTGAAGGCAAGGGTAAGGATAGAGAATGGGGAGCCGGTTTCCGTATCCATAGTGGATGTAAAATCCTATTTTGTAAAGAAAATCATCATAGACATTGAGGGAAAAAGCATACCTGTAAACATATCATATGGCGGCAATTTCTATGCCATAGTGGAGTCTGATTCTTTAGGAATTGATGTTGAACCCGCAAACATTAGCAAGCTTCTAGAATACGGAAAAATCATCAGGGAAAAATCAAAGCAGACAATCAGAGAGATGTACCATGAGAGCAAAAAAAATCTCGAGCCTTTAGCGATGATTACAGATAGCAGGCACGATTACCGTGCAGTTGTTACCTTTGCAGGGAATAGCTTTGACAGGTCTCCATGTGGGACAGGAACAGCTGCAAGGGCTGCATTGCTTGTCCATGATGGAAAACTGGATGTGAACGGGCAGTACACAAATGAATCCATAATAGGATCCAGATTTACGTGCAGAATAATCTCATCTGAAAAGGTTAAGGGAAATATAATCATTGTACCGGAAATTACAGGAAGGGCATGGATTACACAGCTATGCAAAATTATAGTGAATCCGGAAGATCCATTGAAACATGGATTTCTTGTAGAATGATGGTTATATCTGGAATGGTGCAATAGATTATTCTAGACTATCAGCAGATAACAGGCATAGTTTTTATATTCCAGAATTATTATTAGAATCAATTATAGGGCGGATTACAGATGGATGAACATAAAATGCTGTATATCAGCAAAGATAAAAATAAACGCAGGAAGGGCATTGCAATTGCAACTGCACAACTCCTGTTCCATATAGACCCTGATGTGGACCCAGATCAGGACATAAATAAGTTTATCAGCATACTGGAGGGACAAACAGATTCAGTACTAACAGCCTATGGCTGGACATCTGGAAACGAAGTGGCACAGTTGATTCTGGAAGAGGGGCTGGATACTGAAGAGGTAAAGCGCAGGATTTTGCACTATAAAGGCAGAAGGCATTTAGCTGATAAGAAGAAACGTAAGGATCTTAAAAGCGATATTTCTGATTATTTATCCGGGTACTGCCAGAAGTCTAAAACTTATGATGGATTGTTTGATCAAATTAAATTCTTTCCTGAGACCAGAATTAATTATTTTGATTCAGATATTCACATAGACAGAGAGAATATAGTCGAAATGATGAAAGCATTAACTGAAAAGGAAAAATCAGAAATTGTCACAAATGTTAATGCAAGAATTGACCAGGGAGATGCCGGTGACATACTAGGAAATGAACTGGAAAAATATCTCAATGATGTTGGGGAGGAATACGGGATCGAATCCTATATTGATGAATTTGAGATCGAAAGTAAGAATTATTTTTCATTCAAAATTTATATTGGAAACCGTGGATTGCTCAGTTCTTTTTATGGTACTTTCAAAGAATTAGAAAAAGCACTGGGAGAAGAAGTGAAGGTAGAGGCTGCAGATAAAGCGACCTGCCCGTTCTGTAAAAGAAAAATAATTAGGTATGTCGCAATGAATAAAATAAAAAATTGTGAATGTGGTGCCAGAATTGTGGTTACTCCGTACATGGTGAAAAAACAGAACGTGATATACTCAAGGCAGAGGGTATCTTTTAAGAAACCAGAATAAAACTGATTGCTATCGATATATGCCCTGGCCTTATCAACGCCAGAGAAAAGTCTGGAAATACCAATGACTATTATATAAGTATTTGATTCTATAGAAATACTCTTTCTTACGCTCTTTTCATACTTCTAAAGTAGACTGACAAGAAAAACCGATCTCGAGTAATCAAGGAAGTTTAGCAATGTAGCTCTGATTATCTTTCTTCCGTACTTTTGAAATAATTAAGCAACTTTATCGAACTGAAATATGAGGCGTAGCTGCTGTAGAGGATTTTAAGAAAGATGTTTAAATCTCCTAATTCCATACCTTCTAACTATGCCCTTGAAGAAAATAGCATCAAAATAAGATGAAAGGACCTCCAGTTTTCTTGATATGTTGGATGTCATTGTTATTTCAGGAAATGACCCAAATTCTAAAAAATCATTCATTGCCTTAAGAATAGTCCCCATCTCAATAGAATATTTTTGCAGTTTAATAATTTGCAGGGCCTTTGCATCAACATATTCTTTGAAAGAGAAAAGGTAAACAATATATGTGAGGTTCCTGCCTGCAAGTGAAGTGGCTATTTCGCTACTCAGCAATTCAGAAGAGAAACCTGCTACTATTACACGATACTTCCCGGTATCGTGGATCTTCCTGACCCATTTATCCCAGTTTTCAACAATCTGGATTTCGTCAAGGAAAATATATATAACCCCATTCGGATTGAACAGCTCCCTATGGGCTATAAGAAGATCGTCTAGTATAACGTTTCCATAATAATGTTACTATTATTAATACTCCTTCGTAATATGTTACCATGGTGTTTAAAAAATCCATAGGTGAACTGAAACTAACCGGCGATGAGGA
>JAJZZW010000041.1 GCA_021797385.1 Thermoplasmata archaeon
GCTATATCAATTATTATGATAAACTTTCCAGGGATAAAAATTTCTGCGTTGTAAATGGGAACGATTCGATTGAGAATGTCCAGAAGCTGATAAGGGAAAAGGTAGGTGAACTTTTATGGACAGAGGATTGATGATATCAATAGATGGAGTCGAGGGATCTGGGAGAACTTCCCATGCAAATCAACTGGCTAAAAAGCTGGAATACCTGGGATACGGAGTTGTAAATCTGGACATTCAGAAATCCAAGTTATTTGGAAATGTAATAAGCAAGAAAAAGAAAGATATATTTTTTGAAACGAGGACATTATTCCTTGCACATTCAACAGCACTGGCCGATCTGGGAAATCTAATTAAACCCGCCATCGAATCTGGCTTCATTGTAATATTTGATGGCTATATAGATACATTGAAATCGTGGGGGCTTGTTAGGGGACTTGATGAATTATGGATGGATGGTGTTTTTTCCATGATTGTAAAGCCCGATATAGAGATTCATCTGTATGCAACATCTGATGAGATAATAAAGAGGATAATCAAAAAAATGGGATTCCTGGACCCATTGACATCCAGCATAGAACTCTGCAATGCCGACTTATATGACAGCTATATCAATTATATAACAAATTTTCAGGATATATTGAACAGGCCCTCACGGAATATTATAAATGTGGACACCAGTGGAAAGTTCAATAAAGCAAACTCGAGAATTGTGAATAGGGTCTCTAGAAAAATCAATAAAAGCAAAACATTAAACATCAAATAAATGGGAATTTTATTTGAAGATCGTACAGATATTGCATGTTTAATAAATCATAAACCAATAAATTCAACAATTATTCCTATAAACTGCAATAATTTTCCTATTGAGTAAGATAAATTTAGTTTCATGTAACTTTTTATTAAATATATACTTTCGAGAGTTTCATGATTTTATTAATTGTAAAAATTTTTGAAAACTTTCATTTTCCCTTAACCTTTCATAATTAAGTTTATTTCCGTATAATGGCAGTTTATCCTTTGTATAAGTATTCCCTCTTCTTATCTCATAATCCTTCAGGGCCTTGGCAGGTCGTCTATTACTATTATATTTAATTCCAAGAGAATCACATATCCATTCCTCTATTTCAAACTTTATACCGAGTTTAAAAACATTATCTATGGGTGTTCCATCAAGAATCTTATTTATCTGCTCTACCCGGCTCTTGCAGTTTCCATCACAATCAAATTCTATTATAATTTTATCGCAGGCTTCTTTTCCTTGTCTTAATAAATTAACAATACGTATTAATTTTATGTTCAACATCAGTTTAGCCTTAAATTCTATACTGTTATTCTTTTTAATCATGCATTTATCTTTCAAGTCATGTATGACATTCTTAAAAAATTCATTTCCAAAAGAATCTTCATAAATAAAACAAATTTTAACGATCTATATCACCATAAAGCAATGATTCACTGGGGGTTATTCCTTCTTTAATTAAATTTTCAGATTTCTGCCTTGAATTTTTTATATGCTTTACAACAGTTTGCTTATTCAACATCTTTACTATTAAGATATGTTTAAGATCAACAAGATCCACCACCAGAGGAGAATGGGTACTGATTATAGTTTTTATTCCACGGGCTTTTATTGCATCAAGAACATACTCTATCATTTTCTCATGAAAAGAATTTTCAAGTTCATCTAGAAGCAGAATTTCCGGCTTTTGCTCTATTAGTTCAAGAATAATTATCAACTTATAGAAACCGAGAGGCAAGCCAGGGGGATAGAAGTAATCTTCTCCTGATTTCACAAATAGAGTTATTGTACCATCCGGCATTGCTTCAAAATTTAATTCCCATCCAGGGAAAAAGCTAGTTATGCCACCTTCAACGAGAGAGGGTAATTTTCTATTTTGCAAGAAATATTGATACAGTATTCTAACAAATCCAGTACCATCATCCGCAATAAAAGATGGACCAGCAATTGGTACACGGTTTTTCATGGCTTTATAGTCAATAGGTCCCAATGTAATTATTTTATTAAAAATGTTATTTATAATACCTCCAAAAAATACAAAATTCACTAAATTCGGGTATAAGCTATTATTCAGATTCTTGGAATCTTTAAAGGGCAACGAAACCATAATTATGCTATTTTTAATAGCCGGGGAAGCCTGAATACTGGCCATATTATTGTTTAAATTTAAGGATGAAATTGTAATATCTGATATTCTTGTCATTGAACCGAACATACCCAGCGAAATAACGCTCTGGCCACTGTTTATGCCATTGATATATTGTATTTGACTTATTTTATTCAATATTTCGTCTTTGCTCATAGGCCAGTACTTCATATTATTGCTATCAAAATTGGTTTGTGACAGTTTATCTATGGCATTAGTAAGATGCTTTATTTCCACTATTGAACCTTTACGGAGGATGTCGATATAATCATCAAGCAGAATATGTTCGGATATGAAATTGGGAAGCCCGTTGTTATCTAATATTTCATATTCATAATACAGTTTATGTCCCTCGACGTTAATGTCAAAGGAAAATGATACAGGATCCTCAGTATTGTGATTGTAAACTAAATTTGTGTATCCCCACCATTTAGTAAATGGATATTTCATCGGGGCCAGTGTGAAAAGGCTTTTATTAAAATTTATTGCCTCTATTATATTTGTTTTCCCAGAACCATTTTTTCCCACCATTACGGTTAAGTTATCGATATTTATGGTAATGTCTTTTATACTTTTAAAATTCTTAATTGTAATTTTATTAATTTTTATATCCATCTAAAATTTAATCTTAAATTAATATTTAAATATTCTTGTACAATCATCTTATGGATGAACTCATTATGATGTGAGTTAAAACTCTGATATTATGATCACAAGGCCTTACCAATTGATACATTTCGGCTTCCATCTATCACAGTTTAGGGCAAAAACAGTGTTCACAACAAAAGAACCGATATGAAATATATGAATACAATAAATTCATTGGACTGAATTTAGGTGGGTTATGAATCGACATAAGATGTTTGGAAATGGAGTTAAGTGTCATAATAAATCTATTTTTAAATGCCTGATAAGAATTTAACATAAGGATAATTCTGGAATACTCGATAATATGTTTTTGATTGGAAACAAAAATATGTTAATTATGTTTCCATTTGGAAACATATTGATAATAAAGAGTCTGTGATCACGGCAATAGCTAAATCCATGGTATGAATTTTTATGGTATTATTAATAGAGACGTTAATATAAATACTGGTGATGTATGAAATATAAAGTTTAAGTTTTCAATGTTAATGCACAATATCTTTCATTACTAATGAAAAGGCTGAAATAAAACCATATTATATTTATCCCTGATATTAAAACATACACTGAGGGGAATAGTTGCTGAACAGAGGAAGGAAATAATATTACTGAACAATACTGTTGAAAGAGATGTCCTCAATGAGGTGCATACTGAACTACCATATGCTATAATTATATCCGGAATAGGAAGGGCTGGAAGAAGTACCTAAAATATTGATTTCTCTCAATACTGTCCGGTGGGAAAGCGATTGATCCTAGTAGATGAGTAAACAACCCGCATGGTAATATAAAACCCGCTATGATTCCCAGTTTTCTATTTGAAAGTTTTTTAATGCAGAAATTTTATTGAAATCGCTATCATGTGTAATCAATATTCCTTTAATGCCAATTGTAAAAGAGGGTGTCAAGATATCTACATTATCTGGATAATGTTTACTTTTAGGTCTGGATTCCAATTGCTTATAGATTTCGGAAACACTCTCCGATATATTATAACTTATTGGTTCAATTTTGATAATTTCATTAAAATATTTTTTTATTCTCTTTAGAGCGGGATTACTACTAACCGAAAGACCCCTTGCAAATTCATAATAATTTAAGACGGTAGTAAGGATAGTGTCACTACTAATGACGTGTTTATTGAACCGCTGCATAAACTTTTCATTATTTTTTGACAGAGCTATTAGAGCATTGGTATCAAGAACTTATTTTTCCAAACTTAGAACCTCTTAAAGCTTCATATTCAATTTTCCGCTTTTCTTTTGCATCAATTTCGCTGTACGCGTCCTGAATTACTAATATAAAGATCAGTTTTAGCATGTCCAAACTTTCCTAAATTGTTCGACAATTGTCATATTTATTAATTTGAAAAACATTATTGGGATATGGAAGCACCCCATATCCCATTGATTATGGAAAGGTTGGATAAAATAGTTACGGAAGATAGGGCAAGGAAGTATCCAACTGCCCTGATTGTTAAGATCATTGTAATTCTGAGAATATATGGAATATCATATAGATCATCCAGGTATTTCTTCAACAACCATAAAGAGTTCTTAGAACTATTGGATATTACTGGTATACCTGACTTCAGGACTTTATCTTACAGGTCTCTAAGAATTGACTGGCACTATATAAATTCAGCAATTATTGATATTATAAGTCCTGACAATGACAGTGCAGCTATAGATTCATCCATTGTGAAGACATGCAAAGATGCCACAGCACAGAGGAGAAGAAAATACAAGAATTATAAGGACCCTGACAGTTCATGGGGTTACAGCACAATGGGCTATGAGTATGGAAGGAAAATACATGCATCCATAGATACAGATTCTTTATCCATACAGGAATGGAAGATGACTACTGCATCTGTATATGACAAGAACATGGCATTTGAGATGATTGATTCAGTTAGGGAGTATAATTATATTTTAATGGATGCAGCATATGATTCATCTGATATTTATGATTACATATTCGAGAATACACATTCTCTACCTGTAATAGATACCAACAGGAGAAGGGGGATAGTTGAGGATAGATTGACAGTTAACAGGAAAATAGGAATAGAATTAAGAAAAAGAGAATCTTCCAGGTATAAATTAAGGTGGGAGATAGAGAGGACATTTTCCATTCTTAAAGAAATACTGGGAATGGAACATATATGGTATGTTAAACAGAGGAATTATGATGCTGCAATAGGTGAAATTATAGTAGCATACAACTGCATTGTAATGGCCAATAAAATTACAGGAAGAGCAGGGAGGAAGATCATGCATATCGTGAGTTGACGTATGTTTGGACATGCTAGATCAGTTTAACTAAACGCTTAGAAATTTCATTATCTGTGAGCCTTGATGCACTATTTATGAACTCTTTATTGTTTGATATATTTTGCATTAGTAACTTAAAAAGAGTATTTATATTAGAAACGTCGTCATATTTAGAGATGATATTTTTTCCTATACTTTCTATCCGTTTAATTACTTTATTATCCTTTAATTTGGGATGAAGTTTTGTTCCAGTATTTATGCTCTGAATGAGGCTAATTAGATTATCAGTTTTATTTAATGTATTGACTTCATTGTGTATTTTGAATTGGAAAATATTATTTCCACCTCTGAATTTTAAATCCTTTACAAATTTATTGGCAATTCTGGGATGTTCATTTATGGATGTAAATACATCGGTGCGTATTTTATTCATTTTAATCACACAGATTTACTTATATTTATATCTCCGTTCTTATTTATAGTTATTTTCCATTTAGAGCTGACTTGATATAAATTTCCATTTTCATATGAAGTTGAAATTGAGACTATGTTCGAGGATATCTCTGGAGACTCTTTCTGCTCTTCAGTTAGTCTGGCACTTATCTTTTCGGTAATTTCGTTGGGAACATCAAATGTTACCTGGCATCTTGGTTTTCCTGTAACTAAATCTATAACTCTTTGTACCGGCAAAACTTCTATCTCATATTCCATAAAGGTTAATAGTTAATTAAGGCATAAATATTTACGGGGCAGCATATATCCTTATCATCTCACTAATAGGTTAAGCATAGTACTCTTATCAATACTGAACAAGACCTTTAACCTCACGGGCTGAACTCCTTGCCGAATACCTTCCTGGATATTATTAACTTCTGTATATCTGGCGTACCGTCTCCCAGTAGAAATCCTCTGGATATCCTGAATTTCCTTTCCAGTGATGAGGTTTTTGAATACCCTGCTGCACCCAGTGTCTGAAGTGCATCACTGACTGCATTGAATGCCACCTCGCATCCATAGCCCTTTACTGCGGCGCTTTCTATGCTGTTGTCCATCCCAGAATTTTCCATGGCAAGGGCCTTGTAGGCAAGTGTCCTTATTGATTCGATCTTTGCCATATCCTCAGCGAGCCTGAAGGACACTGCCTCGAATTTTGATATGGGCATTCCGAATGCCTTTCTCATCTTTGCATATTCAATTGCCTCATTCAGGGCACCCTCAGCTATGCCTATGGCGTATAACCCAACATGCACTCTCTGGATGCTTAATATGTCCATGAGCAGTTTGAATCCCTTATTTTCCTCACCTACCAGATAGGTGTCCGGAATCTTGACATTATCCATTCTGATCCCGCCGAATTCTCCCCTGAACAGATATGCCATATTTTCAATTTCATATGGTTCCAGCCCGTCCATGGATCTATCTGCCATTAAGATGCTTATGCCCTTATCAGTTCTTGCTGAAATCATATAAACATCTGAAATTCCTGGATTGCTTACAAAACTCTTCTCTCCGGATAGAATGTAAGTTGACCCAGATTTTCTTGCCTCAGTTGCAATATGGTACGCGTCTGATCCATGACCGGGCTCGGTGTATGCTCCGCATATTATTGATTCTCCTGCAAGATACTGATTTATATGTTTTTCCCTTATAGTCTCATCCTTGATATAGGGCAGAAGCTTTGAAAAATGTATAGAAAGGAATGCAGGCAACGGAAATTCATACTTTCCCATCTCTTCTGAAAGAATACCCAGGATAATATCATCAACCCTCTCACCCTTATTCAGCGAAATAGTTGATGGCAAAAGCAATTCCGACAGATCCTTCATTATCTTTTTCGGAAATATCCTGTCCCTCAAATATTCTTCATAGTAAGGTACATAGTTTTTCTCGCAGTATTCGTCAAAGCTATTCTTTATTAATTCTTCTTCATCATTGAGTTTCCCATTGAGTTCCATTTTATTTCCCTTTCCATTCTACCTTTTCTTTATTCAGAAACGCTTTCTGTCCATTTTTGAAATCCTCTGAACCTGCATTTATGACCAGATAGTTGCCCGCGAGTCTCTCCAGATCTTTGAAATTCTCCTTGTATGCATTTATCAGCTTTTTTGTGTTTATAATAGACATGGGCGCGTTCTTTTTGATTTTCTCTGTAAACTCATAGATCATAAAGGGCAGCTGTTCTTCTGAAACCACGATATCCACGATGCCCAGATTATTTGCCTGATTTGCATTGATCCACTCAGAGGTAAGAAGATACCTGAATAATTTTCTTCCCGTGAGTGCAATGCCGTATGATGAAGCTACAGGTGGCAGTGCACCTATAAGCCCTTCAGGTACGGAAAATACTGACCTGTCACTGGCTATAACAATGTCAAATAGCATATTGATTTCACAGCCTCCCCCGAAGGCAATCCCGTCAACTATGGAAATTATGGGTTTACTGGAGGATGTAATTTCATCAATCAGTGGATTTGCATATCTGTCGAGCCATATTGAAGCGTCTATGGAGTTATTCCACTTGCTCATCATCCTGATATCATCACCGGCCGAAAAGGATCTACCGGATCCGGTTATTACAATGGATGTTACATTTCCATCATTATTTGCTTTATCCAGTGCGAGCCTTAATCCCTCCCACATTTCCTCGTTCAGTGCATTCAGAGCTTCCGGCCTGTTCATAACTATGTATGCATAGCTGTCTCTGCTGTAATACTTCACCGGGCCAAAATCTGATTCACTGTAATTATATTTATAAAATCCAGATCTAGAAGCAACACCGGGAGTTTTCTTATCGATCATTTCCCTGATCCTGTTGCCGGGCTTAAATAGCATGTCTCCGTATTTTTTATAATTTTTGTCTAAATTTTCAACTATGTTCTTTATCCCAATTCCGTCAGCAATGGTAAATATTCCTTTTTGTAACCCATATTCTACTGTAAATAATTTATTTATAGAATCTATACCGGAGCTATCCAGAATATTTGTTGCTGCATTAATAACAGGAGAAATCAGATCATAGGGATTTAATTTATACATCTCATCATCAGGAATAAGAGTGGTGTCACTTCCATAATCATAGAAACCGGTACCGGTAGATTTTCCAAACTTCTTATCTTTGAACATAGTTTCAATCACATCTGGAATCTCAAGGCCCAGAATTTTATACTCTTCATATATTTTATCAATTCCATATATATCTGCAAGCTGGAAGATACCATTCCCGAATCCTAATCTAAACCTCATCACAGCATCAACTGTGGCTCCAGAGAAACCATCTTCCACTAAATGGAGAGCGGAATTTATGAAGGCAAGTTGGAGTCGATCGATAGACTGCCTTTCTATATCTTTTTTTAACAGGAAGTTACTGGAACCAAGATATTCCAATAAATCTAGGGCTGCCCGGATTTTACTGGGATCATAATTTGACGGCACCTGAATTTCCACGAAAGGTTTTGTGGAAAGATCGGGGAAATGCAAAATGGTGCAATTGGATAAATTATTGCCTTGTATTAAGGCTGGAATATCCCCGGTTATTCCCGGAATAAGGTATAATATTCCTTTAAATGAATTATTTAACTGTGATAGAATTTCACCGTCTATCTCTATCTCATCACCCGCAAAAAAGAAAATGAAATCCATTGGTAACAGATCTGTTAATTTAGTTGTGTATTTAATTTCATTTGATATTTCGGGTTGCTCACTGCTATTGAATATATCCAGCACATCCTTTCCACCGAAATACATAATCTCTGTATCCTTTGATTTTAACAATCTACGGAGAAATTCACGATTGCCATTTTTATCATGGAAAACTATTCCTATCTTTCTATCCATATTGATGCTATATTCAATATTCCCGGTTTAATATATTTTTGCACGGGCACATAATAATTATTCCTGGTGGATCACCTGCATTTAACCGGTTATAAAATATATTCCAATTATTCTACGGTATCACTGTCATGATTTATTCCCGGAAGAAAAATATAAAAACCAATCCGGTATGTAACATCACATGAACAATAATGTGCCAGACGTCTATATTATAGATGCAAAGAGAACACCTATCGGTAAAAGGAATGGTGCCCTGAAGGATGTACATCCGGTGGATCTCCTGGGCAATCTGGTCAGGGAAGTCCTAGATTCAAGTGCAATAAACCCGGAAAATGTGGATGAATTCATAACAGGTTGTGTTAGCCAGACCGGTAACCAGGGCGGAAACATAGCAAGAAATGCATGGCTTTCAGCAGGTCTGCCGGATTCCGTCCCGGGCGTATCTATTGACAGGCAGTGTGGATCAAGCCTTCAGGCACTTGAATTCGCCAGAAACGGGATAATATCAGGGGATTATGATATAGCAATAGCTAGCGGCGTGGAATCAATGACAAGGGTTCCAATGCTTAGCACCATCGCAAAGGAAAACCCCATAACTGAGGGCTTGAGAAGGCGGTATAACCTCGGTGAAGAATGGTTCAGCCAAGCATATGGTGCAGAACTCATAGCCAAGAAATTCGGGATATCAAGGAAGGATATGGACTTGATGAGCTATGAAAGCCATATAAGGGCGTTCAGGTCAAGGGATCAATTCAAGAAGGAGATGATACCTGTAAGGGAACATGGAAATATTGTTCTCGATTATGATCAGGGCGTAAGGGAAAAGCCTGACCTTGAAAAAATGAATGAACTTCCACCTGCATTTTCAAATTTGAAAATGGTCACCGCAGGAAATGCCAGCCAGATATCGGATGGTGCAAGTATGAGCATACTGGCATCGGAAAGTGCCGTGAACAAATATGGTTTAAAACCCAGGGCGGTAATCAAGAATGTGGCAGCAGTTGGAGTTGATCCTATTACAATGCTGACAGGCCCGATTCCTGTTACTGAGAAGGTACTCAAACGCACCGGATTAACTATTGATGATATAGATGTTTTCGAGGTGAATGAGGCCTTTGCATCGGTTGTCCTTGCCTGGGAGAAGGAGCTTAAAGTCGATCATGATAAAGTCAATGTAAATGGAGGTGCAGTAGCACTGGGACATCCACTGGGTGCAACCGGCACAAGAATAGTTTCAACAATGCTGAACATTATGGAAAATAAGAAATACAAATACGGATTGATAGCCATATGCGAAGGTGGAGGAATGGCCAACGGTGCTATCATCGAGAGAATAGAATAAAGGCATAACTTTGTATTTACAATATAAAATAATTTTTTTTAGATAATGAAATTGATTATAGATTAGATTCATCCAGATGTGCACTGACCATCATCCAGAACCCACTATCAGCATTGGGGACGCCCTCCAAACCTGTCATAAAAGTATTTTCATCTCCAAGTTTAATATAACTTTCATCCTCAGTATCAGGATTGAATACAAGAAGCAATGCTAATTTTCCTTTTTCATTCCTTAACACACATACTTGAACCGGAGTGTCGCCGGGTAAATCGAATTCATTTTCCTCCTCCTGCAATGATTTTATATAGTCATGAAGGGTACCTTTCCAGAGTATCGCCTCTCCATTTTCATCTACTTCTTTTACAATTTTCTGTTTCATCTCTTCCATTACATCCATGCAATCCATAAAATCATCTGAAATTAATATATAAATTTAGCTTATTTATTGCACGCTTTTCCGGGATAGATTACGGATATTCAATTTATAATATTATTTACGTGGGCAAGCTGCGAAGCAATATAAATATTTATCGAGATAGAGAATATCTATGAAGGAATAAAAAGGATATTGAGTCTATTAACTACATATCTTTTTCCTGAAAATATTCATTCCTTTCCAGTCAACTTAAATAATAATGCACAATGAAAATATTATGGACAATACATTGAACAGAAATAGCATGACTTTCTGGGGCCTTGTATTCTATGCAATAATGGTTATTGCACCAGCCGGCCCGTTCGCCTTCACAGGTGCAACTGCAATGGAATATGCAGGGGAAACTGCACCCCTAACATTCCTGATCGGTGGCATAGCACTCTTCCTTGCTGTTATTGCTGTATACATTTATTCAGAAAAGATCAGCAATGCCGGCGGTTATTATAAATATGTGGAGGTTGCGACACACAGCAAATACCTCAGCAAGAGCGTTGGATTTTATTACCTCTTCGTAGTGCTCAGCAGTATTATAGGTTCCAGCGTATTACTGGGATGGTTCCTGTATATCGGTTTAGAGGTTATGCTCGGTTACACGCTCCCATTCGTATTCGTAGTAATAGTCTCATTCATAACACCGGTTATTTACCTTATAGTGGGAATATTATCATTGAATTATAGCCAGAAGATAGCAATAATCATGGGTTTATTTGACCTGGCATTTTTCCTGGGCTTATCAATCGCAATAATCGTAAAATCACCCTATAATGGTGTACAGTATTTCAATATATTCAATTCAACAGATGGTCTGCACGGGTTCTTCCTGGGCATGGTTACAGGTGGATTTGTAGCATTTTCAGGATACGGTTCAATAGTGGTACTTGCAGAGGAAACGAAGACTCCGGGGCGTACAATAAAGAAAGCAATTGTAACATCACTGCTCATAATGATTGCATATGATACTTTCGTTATTTATGCCAATGTGGGTGGCCTAGGCCCGAATCTTCCTGCCGGGCTTGCCTATTTTGCTCCGGGATTGTATGTAACAGACAGTTACTATGGAATCTATGTTACATTGGCTGCATTCAGCGTTTTCCTGGTTTCAGCACTGATATCCACAGTTATATTCGGAAACAGTGCAGCAAGGGAATTATATTCTTTATCAAGGGATGGAATACTCCCGAAAGTATTTACCAGAATACATAAAAAATATAAGAGTCCATACATGGCTGTCATAGCTGTTTTTATCGTCGCACTTGCAGGAATAAGCCTTGGATTGATACCGCTGGTATATAGTGTATAATTCAGATAACTATTTCTATAATTAATATATTATGTTATTAACTATGAAGGCAAATGAGGCATTAAACCTATTAAGAATTTCAAGAAAGACACTACACGTATATGCTTCAACAGGGAAGATAAGGTTTACAGTTATGCCCAATGGCTTCTATGATTACAATGATGAGGATATTTATAAATTATTAAATAAGGATGTTAAAAGAAAAACAGTAATATATGCAAGGGTATCAGCAATAAAACAGAAGAATGATTTGAATAATCAGATCGAGCAGTTGAAGCAGTGGTGCTTCATGAATGGTTATACAATAAATGCAATATATTCAGACATAGCATCTGGAATATCCTTTGATAAGAGAAAGGGATTCTTTGATATGCTTGATGAAATCATAAACTATAAGGTGGAAAAGGTAATAATAACATACAGGGACAGATTGAGCAGATCAGGATTTGATTTATTCAAAAATCTCTTTGAAAAGTTCGGCGCTGAAATAGTTGTTGTATCTGATATTGGAAGCACAAAACTGGATTCAGAGGAAATATTTGATGATATAATTTCAATGCTTCACTGTTATTCAATGAAAACCCATTCAAGGAGGAAGAATGATTCAATAGAGGTAGGCTATGAAGATAACCAGGACTGAACAGATTTTTATCCATGGTAATGGTGCAATATCCAGTATGTGCCATATATCAAAGAACTTATTCAACCAGGCCAATTATATCCTTAGAAACCAGTTTTTCAGGAAGGAAAAGATGGCAGGATATAAAGAACTTGCGAAACAGTTTGCAGAACCATCAGATATGGAGGAAAACAATAATTTTCAGAAACTGCCAGCACAGACAGCACAGTGGACCATCAAAAAGGTAAAGCAGTCATGGACTTCATTCTTTGGGGCTCTGAGATCATATAAGAAGAATCCGGAGTTATTCAATGGAGTTCCTAAACCGCCTAAGTATAAGCACAGGAATGGGGAATTCATGCTTGTATTCACCAATCAGCAGTGCTCTATTGCTCATGGAATTCTTAAATTCCCAAAAATAATGGATTTGGAGGTGGAAACAAGATTAGATGATATAGATTTGAGAGAAGTAAGAATAATACCATCAGGTGCCGGCTATAATGTAGAGATAGTATATTCTAAAGAGATATCAGATATAACACAAATAAAAGCAAACAGGATACTTGGTATTGATATTGGTGTAAGGAACATCATAACCATTGGAAACAACATATCTGAAAAAGGTATTGCTGTAAAGGGTGGTGTCCTGAAATCAATAAACCAGTATTTCAATAAGGAACTGGCAAGATTAAAATCTGTAAATGATAAACAGGGAAACAAAGAGAATACAAAAAGAATAAACAGATTATAT
>JAJZZW010000182.1 GCA_021797385.1 Thermoplasmata archaeon
AAGAACAGGTTAAAAAGAACTATGGATGCCATTCCAACATAAAGGTAATTTTTATCATCAAGAAATGAAACCCAGCCTATAAAAACAACTGTAATAGGTGTGAATATCAGCACCCACAGGCCAACAGTAATGAAGTAAAGACCATCTATGGCGGAAAGCCCGGATAAAATTTTATTCAATGATACCGATTTTGAATCGATTCCATGTGCAAGGGCATAATTATAGTTTGACATCTGTGAGAGGGTAAATCCATCTCCTCCATTTTTCACAAACAGGATTATAACGCCTACTATAATGAAAGATACACTGATCAGCACTCCTGCCTTCAGGAAATAACTTATAATCACCTCATCATCATGATTTTTCATTTTTATCACTCCATTCTTTTCTCTTTGAATTATAAAATAGAATACTAATCAGGACTATAGATATTATTATTGAAATAAAGAACTGTATCATGAGCGAAAATGTAATTATAAAATTTATCATGTGCAGTCCCTTGAATACCATATCAAACCCGAGGAAAGATAAAATTGCAAAGAATATCCATCTTATATTCTCATTGGAAATTTTCACCAGAACTTTAGCACCGAAAAATGCACCTATCAGAACACCTATAGCTGTAGCGGCTGCAATGAAGAGGTTAATATAGCCTTCATACCAGTATATGGAACTTCCGGTTGCAGCTGTAATACCTATCATGAAATTGCTGGATGTGGTTGTAACTTTCATTGGCAGGTTCATAGCCCAGTCCATCCCAAGAACCTTTAAAGCACCGGATCCGATGCCCAGAAGCCCTGAAACAAAACCTGCGAAGAACATAACTATTTCTCCGAGCCACCATCTGACACCGTGATACTTTATTGTTTTTCTTAATCTTTCATCGTAATATGACCCCGTTAACTGGAATAACTTAGTGCTCCAATCGGGTTTCATTTCCGGGGGAACTTCCTTGCCTATTTTTTTGATTGTTGGAATAAGGGAGAACAGGAGAACCAGGCCGAATATTACATAAACAATCCAGATTAAATCCTGTTTATCGATAAATACCAGGGTCAGAGAACCGACTATGGCTCCCGTTGTGGTTGCTATTTCCAGTCCTATTCCAATTTTTATATTTGCTATTTTTTTCTTTGTATAAGCGCTTGCTGAACCCGCAGAAGTAGCAATTGTCGATATCAAGCTTGCACCCGCAGCGAAGATGAAAGGTATGCCATAAAACAGTGTAAGAACTGGAACAAGTACGGTACCTCCACCGAGACCAGTGAGGGAACCGATGAATCCGGCAATAATGGAACCAAAGATGATAGTAAGGAATTTGACAATTATCAGAATTAATGTCATTTGATGTTAATTACTTATCCATATTTATTATTTATTGAGAGATATTAAATTTATGACTAGAATAAATTATCAGTTGCCACAATTATTTCGGATCAGTATGGTGACTATAAACCTTAATATAAGGAATAAATAACAGTATGTAGAGCTATGGTAAAACATATTATGGAGCGATTTGATAGCTTTCTATCTTACATTGAGGCAATTTCAATATTTGATGCAGTCCATTGGAATTTGCCAGGATGTGAAATAGTAGAAGTTGAACATGCTAGCGGTAAAATTTCAGCATCCCGTATACTTTCCCCTGTCAATATTCCTGATAAAAATAAGGCTGCAATGGATGGTTATGCCGTGAATCATCAGGATACGGTGAATGCATCAGATCACAATGCTGCAAGACTTAGACTTGACGGAGTGAATATAGCTGGTGGAAATGCCGGATTGCCACTGAGAAGCGGGCAGTGCAGGGAAATTTACACAGGATCAATCATGCCAGAAGGAGCCGATGCCGTAATTAAGGTCGAGAATTGTGAACAGTCAGATGATTATGTTTATGTGTACTCACCAGTATTACCAGGAGAAAATATAGCATCTACTGGAGAGGACATAACCATTGGCAGCCCGCTACTCTGGGAAAAAGCTATTGTACGTCCACAGAATATTTCAGCAATGAATGCAGCCGGCATTAAATCCATCATGGTATACAGAAATATCACAATCGGTATTGTGAATACTGGAAGGGAACTTGTAACCGGGCAGATCAATAATTCAACCGGTGCCTTGTTAAGATCATTTTATCAAAATTCTTTCATAAATATAATAGACGGTGGGATAGTAGATGACAGCACAGATTCCATCAGGAATAAAATCTTGAATCTGGGCAGTAAATGCAATATAATCATAGTGACAGGTGGTAGCAGCCTTGGAAGAAAAGATCTGACAACAGATGCAATATCTGAGATTGGTAAAATGCTGTTTTCAGGTGTTGCCATAAAGCCAGGAAGAACTATTGCACTTTTTGATATGGATAGCACGCCTGTTCTATCGGTATCCGGGCTGCCGGTTGCTGCCCTTCTATCGTCACTTATTTTTGTAAACAGATATATATATAATGCTTTTGGGATAGAACTAACGGAAAAGGCGCCGGCTATCCTGGATGAAAGAATACACAATAAGACTGGATTTACAACCTTCCAGGTTATGGATACATTTGAAAAAGGGGGTGAACTGCATGCAAGGCCGCTGGAAACTACTGCCTCTGGAAGAATATCCTCCCTTCTGCAGGGTAATTCCTTTACTTCCATAGACGAAAATCTGGAGGGCATAGAGGAAGGCAGCAGGATAATGATTAATGTAATAGGTG
>JAJZZW010000042.1 GCA_021797385.1 Thermoplasmata archaeon
GTATATGTAATATGTATAATATCTTTTGCAATCAGGTTAAAATGCCATGGAATAAGGGGTTATATAAAGATAAAAGTGGAGAATATTGGGTTCCTATTACACAAAAAAGGCTGAGTTAAGGTTTAAAATGATCATCAAATTTCTATGCCATGGGCTTTAATAAAATATGTGGCATAAAATAAAATTTAAGTATTACAATGTTTTAATATTAATATGGTAAAAAGAGAAATACATGCACCGCATGGAAATAAACTTAACACAAAAGGATGGTCTCAGGAAGGAGCACTTCGTTTGATTATGAACAATCTTGACCCGATGGTTGCCAAGGATCCTGATAACTTAATAGTTTACGGTGGAAAGGGAAAAGCAGCAAGAAACTGGGAGGCCTATGAAAAGATTATAGAATCACTCAAATCACTGGAAAACGATGAAACCTTACTGGTGCAGTCAGGAAAACCCGTAGGAATTTTTAGGACAACCAAGGATTCTCCTAGGGTTCTAATAGTAAATGCACAGATAGTCCCGCACTGGGCAACGGATGATGTATTCTGGGACCTTGAGGCAAGAGGCCTCACAATGTTCGGTCAGATGACAGCAGGTTCATGGGTTTACATAGGTACACAGGGAGTTCTTCAGGGAACATATGAAACTCTATATGCGCTTGCCAAAAAAGTATACCATACCGATAATTTAAAAGGCAAATGGTTCCTATCTGCTGGTCTGGGAGAGATGGGCGGTGCACAGCCATTAGCGGCAAAAATGAACGGTGCTACAAGCATAATAGTTGAGGTGGATAAAGAAAAAATAAACAGAAGATTGAGGGATAAATATCTCGATAAATACGCCGAAGATCTTGACGAAGCCCTGAAAATGAAAGATGAGGCTTTGAAATCGGGAGAACCGGTATCAATAGCCGTTCTGGGAAATGCTGCAACCGTATACCAGGAATTACAGGATAGGAAAATTGTTCCAGACATAGTTTCGGACCAGACGGCGGCACATGATCTAAATCTTGGATATGTGCCGGAGGGTTATAACATCGAAAACTTCCAGAAATTCCGTGAAGAACATCCGGAAGAATTCAAAAAAAAGGTCTATGAAACCATAGTAAAGCAGGTGAAATGCATGCTTTATTTCCAATCAAAGGGGTCATCTGTATTTGATTATGGAAATGATATAAGAACTAGGGCAAAGGAAGGAGGGCTTGAAAACGCCTTTGACATACTTGGATACGTCCCTGCCTATATCAGAGATTTATTCGCCGTAGGATCTGGACCATTCCGGTGGCTTGCACTTTCAGGAAATCCCGAGGATATAAGAAAAATAGATGACGCGATAATAAAAAATATTGATGACAAGCATCTCACGGACTGGATAAAACTGGCAAAGGAATACGTGCATTTCCAGGGATTGCCGGCGAGAATATGCTATGCCTCATACGGAGAGAGAGAAAAAATAGGATTGATGATAAATGATATGGTGAGAAGTGGAGAGCTTGAAGCACCTGTAGCAATAGGAAGGGACCACCATGATACAGGTTCTGTTGCGTCACCATACAGGGAAACAGAGGCAATGAAGGATGGCAGCGATGCTATAGCGGACTGGCCTATATTGAATGCACTTTTGAATGCAATATCCGGTGCCTCCTGGGTATCGGTGCATCATGGTGGTGGAACAGGAATAGGAAATGCCATACATTCTGGTTTTGTCATAATAGCTGATGGAACAGATGATGCTGCAGAAAGGATAAAGCGTGTGCTGAACGCCGATCCGGGAATCGGGGTAATAAGGCATGCCGATGCAGGATATGAGTCATCCAGAGAAATAATAAGGAAAGGCCCGAAATTCAAGAGCCTTTACTTCAGCAAATAATTTTTTTATTTTAAAACTATTTTTTTGGTTTCCGGAAGTAGAAGAGTAAGTAGTATAGCAACAATCATTATTGCGGCCAGGAAGTAATATGCATCGAAATAATTTTTTCCATGTATAAGCAATGACATCGCTATTACTCCTATTACTGCACCTATTTTGCCCATCATTGACGAAAAACCATAGGAAGTTCCCCTGAATTCCGTTACCGTAACCTCAGCAGGTATGATCCCAACAGTTGCACCGTCAAATGAATTGAATAATTCCAGGAATGATACTATTACAATGATTCCTGCAAGATAGTAAAAATGCGGCAGAACAAGGAAGAGTGCACCCATAAAGAGAAAACCTGTTATCTGTATCCCTTTTCTTCCGTATTTATCCACCTTCATCATTACGAATATTCCTGATATTATTCCGATTACTAGGAAGAATGTGGTAACTATCGCATTGTCTACATTGGTAACAAAATGGCCCAGGCTCAGTATTGTTGGAAGGGTCAGAGAAAGACCGTAAGCAACTATATCGTAAAGAAACCATATGAGTGCAGCTATTAAGATGTTTTTATAATATTTTTTTGAGAACATTTCGAAGAATTTTGTCTTCTCCTTTTTCTCTTCCCACATCTTTGATTCGGGAAGGGAAAATCTCATGAATTCTACTATTATTGCTGGGATAATGGCCACACCCAGCATTAACCTCCAGCCAAGATTTCCAAATGGGAACATGAAAATAGCCACAATGGCGCTGCTGATTGAGCCTATGCTGAAAAACACAGTGGCCATGGCAAGATAGAATCCTCTTTTTTCATCAGGTGTAACCTCTGCTATATATGAATTAGCAACAGGATATTCTGCCCCTAAAACTATGCCGAGGAGAACCCTTGAAATAAATAACATGATAAAATTCACGGAGAATACCGAAATAAGATCGAATATTATGAAAAATATCAGCGTGGAAAGATATATTCTTCTCCTGCCGAAGAGATCACTTATATAACCAACCATTATGGTTCCTATTATGGCACCAATGATTACTGATGCTATTAACAGCCCATATTGAAGTGAACTCAGTGGTATATAATTCTTGATGAGAAGTACAGCAAAGGCAATAACAGTAAGCTGATAACCATCAAGAAGCATTCCGAATGAAGAAAGGATGGTTATTTTATTAACGGAATTTTTCATTTTCACAGGCTGGTAAATGGAGTTGACATATTAATGTATCTATATACCAATATATATAACTTCAATAAATGTGCTTTCAAAAAATATCCATGGACAGTACTTGAATTACTACATAAAAATATATATAACAGTAAAATAAACTTACAATGGAAAAAATAGGCATTATAGGAGCAGGCATAACCGGCTTATTCTCTGCTTTAAATCTTGCACTGGATGGCTACAATGTAACCCTGTTTGACAGGGATTATATTATATCCGGAACTTCGGGAAAATTTCATGGCATGCTTCACAGCGGTTCGAGGTATTCAGTAAATGACGGTCAGTCGGCAAGGGAATGCATCCAGGAAAATAAATTGCTATCTGGTACTGCATCAAACTTTATAAAAAATACCGGTGGATATTACCTTGCACTGGATGATGAGGAAGCTGAATACGGAGATAAATTATTAACAAAAAATAAGGAAAACGGAATACCAACCGATGAATTGACCGTTAAAGAAATGCTGGATGTGGAGCCAGGGATAAGCAAAAAGCTTGTCAGGGCACTGCATGTTCCTGATAAGGTGATTTATGCGCATCCATTTGCTGCTGCAGTTACCGTTGAGGCAAAGATGCTGGGAGCCAAACTCAAATTCAAGACGGAAATAACAGGCGGTGATAAAAACGGTAATTCCATTGAATCTATTAAATATACCAGCAGAAATAAAACATTCAACGAAAAATTTGATTACATACTAAATACAACAGGGCCATGGTCAGGTCATCTTTTAGAATCGTTCGGAATCAAGAATTTTGAGGTAATGCCAACGCTGGGCTACATGGCATCCTTTGATCGTTTGTTCTCTAACTCCATCCTTAACAGGATGAGAGAACCCTCAGATGGTGATATACTTCTTCCCTATGGTGGAATGTCAGTGGCAGGCACCGTTGCCATAATTTCAGATGATGTTGAGAACAATGACATTGACCCGGAGGATCTGGATACAATGCTTTCTGAAGTTGCCCAGATGGTTCCATCCCTCACTGCCCATAGATATAAAAAGCTATACAGCTCCATGAGGCCACTGGTCAGGGAAGAAAACTCAAGGTCCAGCAGGGATTTTAAGATATACAGGAATATGGACAATGTTTTCAGCATAATAGGAGGCAAGTTTACAACGTCCAGGCTGATGGGCCAGGCCATTTCACAGAAAATAGGAGAAATTACTGGTTCAAAATCTATGGATACATCGAAGATTGTGCTGAACGATACATTTGACAGGTTCATGGACAAATACAGAAACCAGGTAAATATGGGATTCATGAATTACATAAGTTCATACGGAAATAGCATGGACTACGGCTATCTTAGCCAGATTGAAAGCGCCTTTATTTTCAACGAGGCCATCAGGGTAGGTGAATGAATTGGAATACAGCGGGGAAATACCTGTTAAAAGCAGCATGGATAATGTGAAGCAATTTCTTTCAAAAATAGAAAATATTACACCGTGCCTGCCCGGGATATATGACTTTGAGATAGAAGGAAATGAAATAAAATGCAAGCTTAAACTTGACATATCGGCTGCAGGTATTTCTGCAATGAATACTGTCACAGGGAAGATGACCTTCACATATCTGCCTGGGGATGAAGATCTGAACATCCAGGGAAGTGGAAGAATTGCAGGGTCCAAAGTAAAATTTTCAATAGAGATTGCCTATGCAGTCGATAATGGAAACACTGTTCTTCACTGGAAGAGCTCCTTTGACTTTGGCCTCATAGTAAAAATTATGGGAAAAAACGGGGTGGATGAAATATCAAAACAGAACATTGAGAGGACAGTAAACTGCATATCTGATAAGCTGAACAAATAATAGTATTTTATAACAGATAATATTAATTTTAATATTTATTAAATTAATATTATATGAATTTTGGATAATATTATATTTTATACGATAAATATTTAATAATCCAAAAAAATTAATGGCTTATGCTCAATTTCATTTACGATTCCATAGCCTGGGAGGAAAAGCAGATAATTAAGGAACTACAGGGCGATGGAATAAAACTAAACCTTATAAATGCAAAAGATCATCCACTGAACCTAACAGAAGATATTGATATTAATGGCCCGGCCGTTATAAGATGCATGAGTGCAAAAAGGTCACTGTATTACTCATATATCCTGGAGTCTCATGGGATAGAAACGGTAAATTCATTCAATACGTTCAATATTGCCGGAAACAAGGCATTTACAACATCATTTCTTTACAGGAATGGAATCAATACGCCTGAGACTGTAATGTCATTTTCCCATGACAGTGCCATGGATGCGGCAGGTGATATGGGATACCCTGTGGTATTCAAGCCGGCTACAGGAAGCTGGGGCAGGATGATTTCCCTCATAAGGGATGCAAACATGGCTGAAACAGTATTTTCCATGAACGATATGGTTGCGGAGAATTCATATTATATCCAGCGCTTTGTCAAAAGGCCCCCAAGGGACATAAGGGTGATAATGGTAGGAGGCAGGATTTCAGCGTCCATATACAGGTACTCTGGAGAGGGCTGGAAAACCAACCTTTACCTGGGCGGCAGGGTTGAAAAAGCAGTTCTCGGAAGGGAGGAAACGGAAATTATCATGAAAGTTTCTGACCTTTTCGGACCGGGAATAATAGGAATAGATGCCATGGAGTCAGAAGCGGGGATTACTGTCCATGAGGTAAATTCAAGGGTTGAATTCAGGGGTGCATCAAGAGTGTACGGTAATTCCATAATAAGAGATATTGCCGAATACCTGAAAACACTGGATTAAGTTTAATAATTATCTTAAAATATCAGTTTATGAAAGAAATATACCTGGATAAAAATGAGAATCCATTTAACATACCGGACGCCATAAAAGAGAAATTCATAGATTATGTGAAAAATGCAGATTTCAACAGGTATCCGGAAAAGGGCCTGCCATCACTCATTGAGGGCCTAGGAAGGTTCACCGGTCTCGGGACAGAAAGAATAATAGCAGCAAATGGCAGTGACGAGCTTCTTGACATGCTTATAAAAAGAGCAGCCGGTGATATTGTAATAAGCCCTCCCACGTTTGAAATGTATTCATTCTATGCAAACAATTACGGGCACAGTGCAATTGATGTCCCCTTGAATGATGATTTTTCATTGAACGCCCCTGAAATTATAAAGCACAGGGATGCAAAGCTGGTTATTATTTGCTCCCCGAACAATCCAACTGGAAACCTTATAGGCAGGGATAGTATTAAAACTGTCCTGGAGTCCGGTGTAACAACAGTTCTGGACAATGCCTATTATGAATTTTCTGGAGAGGATTACACAGACCTGATAAGGAAATATGACAATCTCATAATTCTGAGAACGTTTTCAAAGGCCTTCAGCCTGGCTGGAATGCGTGTGGGCTATGGAATGGCAAACAGTGACCTCATGGCAGGGTTGAAAAAATTGCAGGCACCTTTTTATATGAATATACTGTCTGCAAAGCTTGCAGAGATTATGATGGAAAACTATCACCTTATAGAGGAAAAGGTAAATTATATAGTTAGCGAAAGGAAGAGGGTGTATGGTGAATTGGATGGAATAGCCTACAATAGTGATACAAACTTCCTTATGCTGAAAAAAGACCTTTATGATTACCTTGCAGGCAAAGGAATACATATAAGGAAGCTTCCACTTGTAAAGGACAGGTCCAGAATTACGATTGGAACTGCTGAGGAAAACAATATTCTGATATCCGCAATAAGGGAATATGTAAAAAATAAATAAATTCAAATTTTTCCAGCACGAAAATCCAGCACATTATTATTTTTAAGATCGGACATCATATAGTAGTTGAAGGATTCAACAAGAGCTTCTCTGGGCACCATTCCTATGAATTCTGACCCCGCTATGGATATTCCATATCTGGATGCCTCGGCCTTAACAGCCTCGAAGATGCGGTACAGTGGATTTTTTCTGTAATTCACCAGATTCATTGAAATCTGGACCATTTTCTTCTCCTGTATGAAGAGAGCCAGTGATTTTACATATGCAAAGCCACCGTCCCTGCCTCTGATGGCGGATGCAATTTTTCGCCCCACATGAATGTTATCTGTGTTAAGGTATATATTCCATGCTACAAGGATATCCCTTGCGCCAATAATGGTTGATCCTGCACTGCCAACAATGGACGGGCCGTAGTCTGGTATGTATCTCCCGGAACCTATGGATTCCCTGAGCTGTTCAATCTGGAAGCTTTTATTGCGTATATTTTCAAGGCTTTTCCTCTCAGGGGACAGTGCAGAATTTGCGTACATGAAAACAGGGATGCCCAGTTTCTCCCCAACAAGCTTTCCCACTTCATGTGATACTTTTACACATTCATCCATTGTTGTATCCTCCAGGGGGATAAATGGCATAACGTCTGTTGCACCGAACCTCGGATGAACCCCGGCGTGTGTGCCCATATCGATATTTTCAGCAGCAATTTTTATAAGCCGGTAGGCCAGCCCAGCAGCATTTTCAAGAGTTACAACAACAGTGATGACACTTCGGTTGTGATCGTAATCCATTTCTGTGTCAAGCAGTTTGGCATCCTGCGTTTCCTTTACTGCATTTTCCAGAAGGGTGATGATATCTTTATTTCTTCCATCACTGAAATTCGGAACCATTTCTACAAGCTTCATGCATATTTATAATAAGGTTCGATATTAAATTATAGGAAAACATCAATAGAATCCTGTTTTTTCTATTATAAAATTCCTGAAAGATTCTGTTTCCATCATGCTGCATATTGTATTTATATCATCTGTTGAGGGGCGGTCATGATCCAGTGGCTTCACTATTTCCCTTATTTTGCTATAAATTTCCATTGTGGCCCTTGAGGGTTCAAGTTTCCTGAACTCTAGTGCCTGTGCACCTAAAAGGTATTCTATTGCGACTATGGTTTCCACATTTCTGTTGATTTCCACAAGCTTCAATGCCGCATTTGTACCCATGCTCACATGGTCCTCCTGATTTGCTGATGTGGGTATAGTATCAGCCGAATTGGGATGTACCAGAGTTTTATTGACATTGCACAGGGCGGCTGCCGTATACTGGGGTATCATGTACCCGGAGTTCAGGCCGTAATCCCTGACCAGGAACGGGGGAAGCCCGCTGAGGTTTGTGTCCACAATACGGGCCAGGCGCCTCTCAACCATATTCCCGAAATCAGTCATGGCTATTGCAAGAAAGTCAGATGCCATTGCAACGGGCTCTCCATGAAAATTTCCGGTGGAAATATACTCATCATCCATGAGCAGCGGGTTATCGGTTGCGGAATTTATTTCTGTGGTTAACACCTTTCTGACATATTCTACTGTGTCCCATACCGCTCCGTACACCTGCGGGGTGCACCGGAGCGAATATGCATCCTGAACCTTTACTTTCCTTGCATTTTCAACTATGGCACTGTCCTTGAAGAGTTTTCTAAGGGCCCTTCCAATAAGCTGCTGACCCTCATGCGGCCTGGATGCAAGCGCCCACTCCGTGAATGCCCTGTCCGTACCAGAAAGGCCTTCGAAGGCGAGGGCAAATGAACCCAGAGCTTTACCTATTAATCTCTCCGATTTTTTCACCTCCAGTGCCAGTATGCCGCAAATGACGGAAGTGCCGTTTATCAGTGCCACACCCTCCTTCTCTCCATAGCTGTATGGCTTTTTCCCAAGCTGCCTGAACACCTCACCTGAATTCATTCTTTTTCCGTTGTAGAATACATCGCCTTCCCCCATTATTGCAAGGCCTATATGCGCCAGTGGCGCAAGATCTCCACTTGCACCCACAGACCCATATCTGGGAACAACCGGGATTATACTTTCATTTATCATGAAGAGTATGAAATTTATTAGCTCCTCTGATACACCGGAATAGCCCTTTACCAGTGTGTTTGCCCTTATAAGCATAATAGATTTCACGGTTCTTTTATCCAGTGGCTCCCCGGTTCCTGCGGAATGGCTCCTGATCAGGTTTATCTGAAGCTGTACTGTATTATTTTTTTCCACGTTTACATTCAGAAGCGACCCGAACCCAGTATTCACACCATATACGGGCTTTCCAGATTCCAGTATTTTCATTAAGGATCTCTTGGATTTTCTTATCTGTTCCATGGCAGAATCTGCTATCCCTGCCTTTTCCCCGTTATCAGCAACTGCAATTACATCCTCTATGCTAAGGCTGTTTCCGTCAATGTAAATCATGATAATTATAATGCCAGATAATATATTAAACTACGCCACGGCTCAAAAATAACATTATTATAATGAGAATTATAATGAAAACTCAGTCATCTTTTAGCTCGAGCTTCTCCCTGAGTATTGAAGTTATGTATTTTGCTGCTACGTTGAATTCGAGCTTGGGGGGCATGGGAGTTTCATCTGTCTCTGTTATAACATCAAGCACTGTTGGGCCCTTTGAAACAAAGAATTCATCCATTTTACTTTCCAGGTCCTCCAGGTTTTCCAGTCTTATGCCGGTAGCCCCTGAGGCTTCTGCCAGTTTAGAAAAGTCAGGATTGTAAAGATCCACACCGTATTCCGGATATCCCATAACTTCCTCCTCAAGCTTGATCATCCCGAGTATGTTATTATCGAAAACAACTAACTTGACAGGAAGTTTATACTTCATTGCCGTTATAATTTCCATGGAGGTCATTGCAAAACTGCCGTCACCTATTATTCCGTATACCGTTTTTCCAGAGGCCAAGGCCAGCCCTATTGATCCGGGAATTCCAGCACCCATGGTGCCCAGCCATGATGAGAAGAAGAATTTATTGTTATGTTTTGCCTCTATAAACCTGTTGACCCACAGGGTAACATTGCCTGTATCGCCAATTATGATATCGTCATCCTTCAAACGCCGGGATATGGCATCTGCAACCACCTCCGCCCTCAGAGGCTTTCTCATGTCAGATACCTTTTTCTGCATCTCCCTGGACCATTTATCTCTTTCATCCTTCATTTTAGAATAATATTTGTCTTCTTTAGCCTGGACATTTATTTTGTCAAGGAAATATTTTATATCGCATAGATAAGAGTAATCAGCCTTCATAATTCTGTTTAGGTCTTCTATTCTATTGTTAACCTGTATATTTTTCACCTTTTTCAGGAAGGCAGTATAAGGAAACACAGTTCCTAGGAATATTATCAGATCGGAATTGTTTATGGCCTTTACAGATGGCTTGGTGCCAAGCAGCCCGATTCCCCCCATGACCTTTTCGTCACTATCCGGCAGGGTTCCCTTGCCATTCAGCGAATAGACAACAGGGGCACCGATTTTTTCCGCAAATTTATTGATTTCATCTGGGTACTGCCTGGATCCTCCACCTATGAATATTAAAGGCCTGTTGCTGGAATTAATCAGTTTCTCTGCCTCCTCAATGCCATCGGGGCTGTATGAAACAGGATTTATGTAGTAGGATAATTCTTCCTCCCTGCATTCCTTCTTAAGAATATCAACGGGCATGTCTATATGTCCAACCCCTCCCTTGATAATTGCCTCCCTGCATGCCTTCCATACAAGAAACTGGGCATTATCCGGATTCACTATCCGTGCATTGAAAACCGATACATCATCAAATAGCTTCACAAGATCCACTTCCTGAAAGTACTCATGCCCCAGGAGGTCTGTCTCTATCTGGCCCGTTAGTGCTATAACCGGTACATGCTGCATCTTTGCGTCGTAAAGGCCATTTAAAAGATGCACAGACCCTGGCCCTGAGGTTCCCATGCATGCAGATAGCCTGCCGGAATATTTAGACTCAAATGATGCACTGAGTGCCCCGCCTTCCTCGTGCCGCACCTGGATATAATCAATGTCATGATTCCTTCTGATGGAATCAACAATAGGATTCAGTGAATCCCCGGGTATAGCATAGATTCTATTTACTCCGAAATTTACCAGTGTTTTTACGATTATATCTGCCACAGTTGCCATAATTTAATATTTAGTCATTGTTTAAATTATTTTTGAATTTTTATCAATATTTATGCTTTAACATAAAAATAATTTTATCCGGTATAGTACAACATAAATCTAACCTGCACTGCTTCCTATAAATAAGTATTATATAATTATAACATATTTATTTTCATGAGCTTTGACCTTGTGCTGGAGGATGGAAACGTTTTTCTCGACGGTGAACTGAGGAGGACTTCCATAGGGATAAAGGACGGAAAAATCGCTGCTATTGGAATCATATCAGAATTTTCCGGTTTCGACAAAAAGATTAATCTATCGGGGAAATTAGTAATACCGGGTGGTGTAGACCCGCACACCCATATAGAAGGATACTCTAGGGCTGGAACCATTAAAAATGGGACAGAATCAGCCGCCATAGGAGGCACCACAAGTGTGCTTGACTTTTCACAGGCTAATAAGAATGAGGATACTGTTGCTGCAGCAGCATCCAAGATAAAGAGGTTTTCAGATAGCAGCCCACTGGATTTTACAATAAAACCCATGATGGTAACAGAGGATTTCAGTTCCCCTGAGAGGCTGGAAACCATTTTCTCTGAATTATCGAAGCTTGGAGTTATGGCTGTAAAAATATTCACAACGTATAAGAATCTTGGTAGGTATGCCAATAATTACCAGATACTTCAAGGGATGAATACAGCAAAAAAACACGGTATAATGGTGCAGATACACGCGGAAAACAACGATTTCCTGGAGGGAAACATGGAGGCGCTGCTGAAAGAGTGGAAAACCGATGCAGAATATCATGCTCTGAGCAAGCCCCCGGTTAGCGAGGATGTTGCCGTTGCGGATTCAGCAGTAATGGCAGGGGATTCAGGCGCAAAGGTATACTGTGTACATCTTTCTACCAGAAATTCCCCGGAAATTATTGACAACGCCAGAAAGCACGGAGTTAACATATATGGAGAGACATGCCCACAGTACCTCATACTGGACGACAGTTTCCTAAAGGGGAAGAATGGAAATGAATACATATGCAGCCCACCGCTGAGAAAGAAAGAGGACAATGAAATGATGTGGAAGGCTATATCTTCCGGGAAAATACAGGCAGTCGGGTCTGACCATGTTCCTTTCCTTTCAGATCAGAAGAAAGACCTGCCATTTAATAAGGTGCCAAATGGAATACCGGGTATTGAAACACGATTGCCACTCCTGTTTTCTGAAGGAGTCCAGAAAGGGAGAATCACACTGGATCAGTTCGTTAATGTAATAAGCACATCACCTGCCAGAATATTCAATCTTTATCCCAGAAAGGGAATCATTTCCATTGGCAGTGATGCAGACATAACAGTAATAGACCAGAATATGGAACATGGATTAAGGGCTGAAGACCTCCATATGGGCACCGACATAGCGATATACAGCCATATGAAAACACAGGGATGGCCTGTCCTTACAGTGGCAGGAGGCGAAATCGTTGCCCGGGATGACACCTTCACCGGTACTGGAAGGAGAGGAAAATTTCTTGGCAGGGAGGCGATATGAATGGAGAACAGAGAAAGAATCAGGGAAATTCTTATAGAACAGGGTTCCATAGGTCGTGAAAATGGAAAAAAAATATCCAGATATATTGACCTGACGGCAGATGATGGCGTTACAAGGCCCGCCGGTACTGACCCTGACAAAAAGACCAGGGATTATTTCACTGAACTCTGCAGAAAAAATGGATTCGACCCCTTCGTGGATGTTTTCGGCAATATATTTGTGACACTTCAGGGTACAGATCCTGGAATTATAATGATGGGATCACATCTGGATTCTGTAGTCCATGGAGGGATGTTCGATGGGGCCATGGGTGTATTCAGTTCACTTGAAGTCCTGCTGAGATTAAAGGAATCTGGATACAAAAATAAGAAAACACTGGTTGTTGCAGCCTTTACAGGGGAGGAGGGATCTGCATTCCACCAGCCCATGCTGGGCAGCAATGGTTTTACCGGAAACATTCCCAGGGAAAAATTATGGGCAATAAAAAACAGGGATGGGGTTGACTTCAAATCGGCAATGCAGAGGATAGAGTACCTGGGAGATTCTGAATTTCCGGGGAAACCAGAATATTATCTTGAGTACCATATAGAGCAGGGACCTGTGCTTGAAGAAAAGAAAAAGCAGATAGGCATTGTTACCTCTATAACAGGACAGTGTGTGCTGTCAG
>JAJZZW010000183.1 GCA_021797385.1 Thermoplasmata archaeon
ATGTTTTCAATAGATTCCTGCCATCCAACAGCGTTGCCGGAATACTGGTTGAGCCCATACAGGGAGAGGGCGGATATATTGTTCCTCCAAGAAATTTCCACAAAAAGCTCATGGAACTGGCACACGACAATGAAATATTATACATAATGGACGAGGTACAGACCGGATTTGGAAGAACTGGAACCTTCTTTGCATCCGAATACTTTGATGTTGATCCGGATATCATGTCCGTTGCAAAATCCATAGCATCAGGAATTCCAATGGGTGCATCTGTTGTGAAGAGTAAATATGATTTCGAAAAATCTGGTCTCCATTCCAATACATTCGGCGGTAATCTCCTGGCTGCAGTATCCAGCAAGGCAACCATTGAGGAGATCAAAAATAAGGACATGCTTTCCAATTCAAGGGATGTGGGAAACTATCTGAATAAGAGGCTCAAGGAACTCAGTGAGAAATATGATGCTATCGGTGATGTTAGGGGTTTAGGGTTGATGCAGGCAATTGATTTTGTAAAAAACAGGAGAACAAAGGCACATTTCATTGCCCTGAGAGATAAAACAATTGAAAACGCATATAAGAGAGGTTTGATACTTCTCGGCGCCGGGGAGAGCGCCATACGTTTCATACCTCCATTGATAATCAATGAAAAACAGATTGATGAGGCAATTGATATACTGGATGATTCGATAAAAGCAAGCCTATGAATTCAGGTATGAAATAAGCGTTGTCAATGGGAGTCCATCCTCCCATTTCAAAATAAAATTACCAGTTTTTGTTATTTTTTGCTTGGGAAGAAGCTCATATAAACCTCTCATTTTTCCCTTATATATATAATCACTTTCTATTGAAAAGAATCTCCAGAAATCTCCCTTATAATTTTTTAACCTGTATGCATAGGTTATAAAAAGTCCAGAGGAAATACACCTGTTATGCAGCTTGATTGCCTGATCCTGTTTTGTCCCGGATGCTTCACTGAACGAAAGCTGATTTCTTGATGATGATTTCACCTCTATAACAAGGGAATAGTCATCACGGAGGGCAACAAGATCGGCACCGAATGACCCTGCTGCTCTTGCAACATAAAATGGCTTATCCATTATTGTATACACTGTATCCCTTGAAACTGGATCAAGATTTTTTGAAATTCTTTCCACAGTATTCTTTGTGCCATTAAGTATGTTCATTAATTCCCTTTCATATATGCTACCATTCATTTCAATCAATTGAATTAATACTCTTCTTTATATTTTTTAACAACTGCAGCCTCTGTTCTGACCGTATTTCACCATCATTGAATTTTTGTTTTTCGGCTTCATTCTCCAGAATCAACTGGGGTATCTCTGCAGCATGGCCATTTTCATCCAGTGCAACATAGGTAAAGAATGCCCTTGTTGTCACGCTGGTGGTTCCACTGGTTACATTCTCAGACGAAACGTCTATTTCTATCTCCATTGTTGATCTGGTTGTGAACGTAACAAAGGAATGGAGGTGCACTATATATCCCAGTTTAATGGGAGAAAGAAAGAACAGATTGTCTATGCTACCTGTTACCACCTTCATCCTGCTGTGTTTGAATGCAGTTATACTCCCTATATTATCCATCCATTCGACAAGCCTCCCACCATAAAGGTCCCCGAACATATTTGTATCTGCGGGAAGAACGATAATCTCAGAATGTACTTCGGATTCACTAACCTTTTTTTCCATGATAGTTCATTGCAGATAATTTAATAATCTTATCATATATGCACATTTATCGATGATTTTACATGGGCAGGTTTGTAATTGCAATAGATGGCATGAAATTCGGCAATAATAAAAGATATCATTATACAGAAAAACTTGAAAATATTTTTACCAGCATGGGAAAAATAATATCTGAAAACGAGGCTGTACTTGTATTCATGAGTGAAGAAAATAAATATGCCAATATTTCGATTATACTGAATATTTTAAATAATTATGACAAGGTCAGATATATAAATGGATATTCCAGGGGCATCATCAATGTTTTCACCAGAGTCGAAGTACGTGGAAATTTGGAGAAAAGTGGTTATCTTGAACCGGTTGATATACTGGAAAAATCATCAGTAATGAATCTAATGGCAGATGGTTATCTTCCCTTGATATTTGCTCCGGGAGCGCCTGTTGTAAAGAATCTACAGTACTACAGTTCAATAGATGGGCATGTACAGGCAAATATATATTCATCATTGCTGGCCACACTTATTGAGGCAGATACCATGATCATAATAACAGATATGCCATTGAAGGCATTGAATCTGGATGATGATAAGAAAGTTGACACGTTGAAAATAGGATATAGGGAATTAAGTGAAAGGCATAGTTCAGGCTATTTTAAAAATACTGGATTTGAAGATATGATAATGTCTATTATAAACTTCCTTTCTAAGGGAGGCAAGAAGTCCATAATAATAGAGATGAACAGGATAAATTCAACAGTGGAAATAACAAATTAGTTTATCCGGTATTTTTCTTTATTTCAGTTTCCTTAGGATACACAAAACATTTTCTGCATCGGGGTTCGTAACTTTCTACACCGCCTATTTTTATCTGCTCACCGAACACTTCCTTTCCGTTCATGACTCTCTGGGTGAAAGTGGCATCTTCTCCGCATTTTGCACATACTGCAGTCAA
>JAJZZW010000184.1 GCA_021797385.1 Thermoplasmata archaeon
CCTGGTCCAGTGTTGCCCATGCCAGAAAACCTCTTATACCGGTTTTTTCAACAGCTCTTTCAATCACATCTTCGGAATAATAAAGATCAACCAGGGTCGTTATTCCTGAGTTGAGCATTTCTTTAATACCCAGTAAGCTCGAGTTGTATATCCCTTCCTCTGTCCGGTCAGCATCCAGTTTTGATGTTTTGTCCAGGAATTCAGAAAGCACAATATCGTCCAGAAGGCCCTTGAAACCACTCATACCAATGTGTGCATGGGTATTTATGAACCCTGGAATTATGAATTTTCCGTCTGCATTTATTTCACTGTCATGTTCTGGCTCTTCCTTACCTATGTAAACTATTTTATTGCTCTCAACTAGTATGTTTGCACGCACTATGTCCCTGCTGTCGTTCTCGGTGATAATAGTTCCATTTTTAATAAGAATGCTCATTACTGGTAATTGGGATAATGTTAATAATTATTTAGAATGCCGTTTATAAATCAGGTCACTTTTTCAATCCGGCACGTACCTTGATTGCTGCCCCGGAATCCATATCAATCATTGCCCTGGAAGGTACCAGTGCAGTCCCGGTGCCACGCAATTCATTATTGAAGCTCATTATTACCTCATCAAATGCGTGGATATCAGACGTTGCGTTGAGTATGCCCATTGCGTATACAGTAGCAGTTGGAGTGAAATTGTCTATGGAAACATTGAATTTATTATTTTCAAGGAAAAATTTCCCCGATGCTGGTGTTATGGAAAAACGGCCGATGGATTCATTGTAAACAAATAGTATATTTTTACCCTTTACAAGCATATCCTGATGAAAGCTATTGATGAGTTTAACATCATCAAGATAGGACATGATCCATGATCCGAACTGGAATCTGAGTATTGCTTTATAATCATCCATTTTTTTCCCGTATTCACTTTCCTGGTTTATCTTTTCTCTGAGTGCCCCTACTAAAATAGATAAATTTTTATTATCTGTTACCCGGCCCTCGATTACGGTTGAATCTGACGGTATAGATTCCCTGATGAAATCCAGGTCCTCCGGAATATATGCTATTACATCAGTGTAATGATTTTTTGATAAATAATCTTTTATCAGGTTTTTCATCATGAGCTTTTCATCCTCATACCATGTGCCTATGACTGGAATATCATAAAATCTGGCAGGGTAGCCGTTTTCAAGTTCTCGGGGGACAAGGCATACTGGGGATGTTACTATCAATTCATGTATATATTTTCTGTACTGCCCTATTGCACCCAGGATTTTTTTATGAGTTTTTGATTCTGAATAGGGTTTTTTTGCAGAACAGGGGAGAAGCAGTGCAATATTTCTATGGTCGGGCTTTTCATATTCCCGGATTTTTTCCCTGTATTCAGCGATGTCGGGTCGATTCAGGGATTCAAGTGAGTTTGCCTGTATGTATGGTGTCCTGGAAGGAAATACTGCTGCAAATTCACTGTAATATCCGGTATCGGCGATTCTCAGCATTTCAAGAGCCTTGCCTGATATGCATATTTTTTCAGCTATTTCCCTCAATGTATTATCACGTATAGAATCGAATATTGATTCAAGCATGGATTCAGCAAACTTTATGTTTTCCTCCAGCGGGTTGTAGTCAACCTTTGACTTTCCGGCAACAGTGTATTTTATCCCGTCCATGCTTTCCCTCCGGATGTAGAGGTCATCAAATATGTTAACTCCGAGATAGGCCAGGACCGGCATAATATATGGATCAGATATTCCCTGTAAATAGAATAATTTTGTATAACCATATTTTTTTCTCAATTCTATCAGAAAATTCACCAGTTTTCCTGGGCGTTGAATCAGTTCAAGACCGTTGAATATTATTATAAAATCCTTTCCCTCTATAACATTTTCACCATTTAAAAAAGATGGATAGTATATCTTCTTTTTAAACTCTTCACCGAGGATTTCTATGCTATCATCTTTGTTTATATAATCATCTGAAAAAGTATTTATCAGGAGTGGAAACTTTCCGCCGTTTCTATAACCTGCCCATGAGAAGCCCATTACATACTGCTTATCTTTTATCTTTTCAGGCATATGACCCTATTAAAGAATGTTATATTATCCTTACCACGGTTTAGTTCGTAAATACATTCTACATATTTTGTTACAAATAACCAGTATTATAGTGGATTAACGGGGAAAATTAAAATGTATATTTTTTTAAAAATTATTTTGTTGTAATTCTAACAACGTTGCTTCCACGGATTATGACTTTTCCTATCTTTCTCTGGACTTCCCCACTCTCCTCTGCATCGTCAAGTGTCATATTCATGTATTCATCATATCCTGAAAGTATCCCCTCCAGTGATCTGTTATCCTTTAATAATAGCGTAACTTTCTTATTCAAATTCTCTTCTAGCATTTTCATTGGTAATGTGGCCATTTTATTCACCTAATTATATTCGTCTTCTCCGTTAAACTGATCGTCGTGCTCCATCATGACTTTTATTAGACCACCCAGAAGCTCTTTCATGCTGTCAATTTCCTTTCTCATGTCCTTAACTTCCTTATTCAGCTCCTGAACGTCTTTTATTTTATCAGCTTCTTTCATGATTATCACCTGATATATTTATATTGCCATAATCTGGGGCAATTTTTCTCTGTTCTACCCTTCCA
>JAJZZW010000043.1 GCA_021797385.1 Thermoplasmata archaeon
GCAAACGTCTCGGGATAGTAGAACGTATATGGGATATTAAAAGGGAATCCTGAGCATATTTTTGTTTTCAACTTCAGTAAACCTTCCGAAATGCATGGAAAATTCATTTATCAGAGATTTTATTGCCTTCTCTCTTGGTATATCTACGTAGGATATTACATTGTTATTCATGCCGCATGGATTTATGAGGCTGAAGCCCTTCATTACCGATGGTGATATATTGAGTGCCATGCCATGATAGGAAACATAATCATCAACAGCCATTCCCAGTGAGGCAACCTTCCTTTTCTCTCCTCTATCATCGATCCATATGCCGGGCTCCCCGTATAGCATGGCCCTGTAACCATAGGATTTCAGCATATCTATATATGATTCCTCTATACTTTCAAGAAGCTTCCTGACCTCCTTTTTGCCGTTGATTCTTACATCAAAAATAAAATATGTGACAAGCTGGCCTTCACCGTGGTATGTAACATCTCCGCCACGATCTGTTTTTATTACATCTACATTACTGTAATTTGAGGGGTCACTTTTCCTGCCTATGGTGTAAACACTATAGTGCTCCAGAAATAATACAGTATCAGGAATTTGATTATCCTTCCTGGCCTTTACGAGCTTATACTGTAAATTGAGTGCATCACTGTATCCTATTTTTCCCAGATCGGTCCAGTAATTAGTCATTTCTCTCCGCCGCATCTTTTAATCCCTCAGAAACTGTGGGATGCGGATGTATTGTCAGAAACAGGTCATCTATGGAAAGCCCTGATTCTACTGCAAGACTGATTTCAGTTATAGATTCGGAGGATCGAGGTGCAGCCACTCCAGCACCTGTTATGTTTCCATCATCATCGTAGTAAAGTTTGAAGAAGCCTTCCTTCTGATTCATGGTCAGCGATCTGGGGTTTGCAAGTACCGGTATTTTATTATATTTGCTACCGGCTTTTCCAGTAAATGCTATTTCAGGGTCTGTATAAACAACAAAGGGAAGTGCCCTGTAATCTACAACAGTATCACTACCTAGAATATTTTCTGCAGCGACGTATCCATCATAGAATGCCTTATGTGCCAGCATGGGGCCACCAGAAACATCTCCTATGGCATATATATTGTTTATATTTGTCCTTTTGTGTTCATCTGTCTGTATGAATTTTCCATCCATCTGTATTCCCAGTTTCTCTATTCCCGTATCTGCTGTACTGGGTATGCGTCCTACCGACATGAGAACCGTATCCGCCTCTATATTATCGGCACCCTCTACTGTAACTGTATACTTTTTGTTTTTCTTCACTGATTGCACCTTACTACCTGTCATGATCTTAACACCCAGCTTCCTGAGCTTTTTATCAACTTCCCTTGCAAGGTCTTCCTCTATTTCTGGAAGTATTCTATCTTTCATTTCAACTATATAAACGTCGGATCCCAGTTTTCTGAAGGCGGTTCCCATTTCAACACCTATATATCCACCGCCTATTATCACCAGTTTGTCAGGAATGTTTTCCATGGCAAGTATTTCCCTGTTATAGTAAACATCATCTATACCCTTTATTTTCACAGGTACAGATCCGGTATCTATGACTATGTTTTCCGCCGAATAATCGATTCCATTGACCGTAACAGTATTTCTGTCCTTTACGCTCCCTGTGCCGTATACTATCTTCGCTCCGAGGCTCAGGCACAGTTTCTCTGCACCGCCGGTTATCCGTGTAACAACTGATTGCTTCCATTTCTGCCACTCCTTCATATCCAGATTGTATTTCATGGAAACTCCAGGCATATCCTTCAAATATTCGATTCCCTCGCTCAGTTCTATAAGGGCCTTGGATGGGATACACCCGTAATTCAGGCATTCACCGCCGAATTTTTCCTTTTCAATGATCAGAACCTTTTTTTTATGTTTCAGCAATCTCAGGGCGGAATAGTAACCCCCGGCACCGGACCCTATAAACGCAGCATCGAAATCCATTCAATCACCAATGTACATTAATGGATATTCAAGAACCTCTTTTAATCTGCCGAGGAAACGGGCAGCTTCGGCTCCGTCTATCAGCCTGTGGTCGCAGGCAAGTGTAAGATAAAGCCCCTGTCTCAGCTCCCCATTCACGAAGCCGGATGTTCTGGAATTAATCTCGAGTATTGCAACTTCAGGATAATTTATTATGGGTGTGGCCATTATTCCACCTATAGACCCTATATTTGTCACCGAAAATGTTGAACCCTGAACATCCTGTAGCTGTAGCTTACCCGTTCTAGCACGTTCTGCCATATCCTTTATTTCATCTGATATCTGGAATAGATTCTTTGATGCAACATCTCTTACAACCACAACGGTTAATCCTGTTGGAGAATCCACTGCAACACCGATATTATAACTTTTCTTTATTGTGTAGGTCTTATCATTTTCATTATAAATAGCGTTAAGCTTCGGGAAATCCTTGAAGGCAACCGTTACAGCCTTTACAAAAAAGGCTGTGAAGCTCAGATACCTCTTTCCAGTATACTGTTTTATGGATTTTTCTATATTGCCTGTATCTATGAAATCTGTAATGGTAAAATGCGGTATTATCTGCTTTGATTTTGTCATTTTATCAAATATGATCTTCCTTATACCGGCGGGTGTGAATATTTCATCTTCACTGGATGCGCCTGCAACAGCTTTCGGTGCCTCCACGGTTTTCTGGGATGCGAAACGGTCTATATCATCCTTTGTTATCCTTCCATCAGCAGATGCCGGTTTAACCTTCAGAATATCCACATTCTGTGATCTTGCATATGCACGAACTGCAGGGGTTGCCTTCACACTGGGTATTTTCTCATCTGTACTTATCGAAACCTCCTGTTTCAGGGCCGGCACCTCCTTTTTATCTCCTGAAGGCGTGTTTGATTCATCAGGCGAATCAATTTCAAGGATTGCTTCCCCTATCATAGCGGTTTCACCCTCGTTGACCAGGGTTTTAACAATTTTCCCTGCAACAGGTGACGGTATCTTTACGGTTATTTTATCCGTCATAACCTCTACCAGTTCATCATCTTTCTTCACCGAATCGCCCGGTTTTACATTCCATTTTACTATTTCTCCTTCCTGAATGCCCTCACCAATTGGGGGTAAACTAACAGTATACATCTTTATCACCAAATCAGTATTTCAACAGTTTTTCTATTGCCGCCATTATTCTCTTCTCGTTTGGCACATAATAATCTTCCAGCGCAAAGGGTATGGGTATATCAAGCCCTGTAACTCTCAGAATAGGTGCAGCAAGATAATCAATAGCTCTCTCGGAAATTGTGGCCGAAAGTTCAGCACCTACACCGAACATCTTTGGGGCCTCATGAACTATGAGTACCTTTCCTGTCTTTTTCACACTTGCCATGATCGTGTCAAGATCGAACGGGCTCAAAGTTCTCAAATCTATTATCTGTGCATTTACACTGTTCTTTTCCACAGTGCTTTTAACAAGTGGCACAGCCGGTCCATACGTTATTATTGTAAGGTCATCCCCTTCCCTTATGACGTTAGCCTTTCTAAGGTCGATTTTATAATAATCGTCAGGAACGTCCATTTTCCCGGCGTAATATAATCTCTTGGGCTCAAGAAATATAACAGGGTCATTCAACTCTATGGAAGAAAGTAATAATCCTTTTGCATCATATGGATTTGAAGGTGTTACAACAGTAAGCCCCTGTGTATGTGTAAAATATGCCTCACCACTCTGTGAATGGTAGGGTCCTCCGTGAACACCCCCGCCGTAGGGGGTTCTCAGAACCATGGGTAATGTGTAATCTCCATTGGTCCTGTACCTGAGTTTCGCCATCTGGTTTATAATCTGGTCCATAGCAGTGTAAATAAAGTCCTGGAACTGAATTTCCGGTATAGCTTTAAGTCCGGCCATGGACATTCCTATTCCGAATCCCACTATACCCAACTCCGCAAGTGGTGTATCCATAACCCTCTCTCTGCCATATTTTGCAAGCAATCCCTCAGTAACCCTGAACACCCCTCCATCTGTTCCTACATCCTCTCCCAAAAGTATTATTGAATCATCTTTTTCCATTGCATTATTCAATCCACTGTTAAGTGCCTTTACCATGGTCATCTGGGTCATTGTATATCACCTCTTTCCTCACTTATGTACCACGGTTCATCCTCGTACAGATTTCCCATCATGGTACTCTTATCGGGTTTCGGTGCCTTTTCATATTTGTCTATAAGCTGTGATGTTGTTTCATCCATCTCAGCATTTATGTTGCTGATATCCTTATCGGTTAAAATTTTCATGTCCTTCAGCATTTTCTGATTTACAACAAGAGGGTCCTTATCTCCACCTTCTATTACTGTTGTGGTTCTATACTTATTCGGGTCATCGGCTGTTGAATGGGGACCCATTCTGTAAGTCATTGCTTCAATAAGTATAGGCTGGTTTTCAGCACTTTCCAGCGCCTGTCTTGTTGCCCGGTAAACTTCCAGAAAATTTGTACCGTCTATTCTTATTCCTGTGAATCCGTAAGCTTCTGCCTTTTTATAGATAGCACCTCTCGTTTCTTCATAGGTGTTGCTGAAGGCCTTATCAGTACTTGGATATGTTGGAACAGATATGGCAAACTGGTTATTCTCAACAAAAAATACCATGGGCAAGTTATAAACTCCTGCAAAATTCATGGCAACATGAAAATCAGGCGTCGATGTTGCACCGTCTCCAAATGTTGTGATTACAGAACCCTTCTGTTTCCTGTATTTCTTTGCATATGCAATTCCGGTTGCTGATGTTAAATGCCCGGCAACAGGTGTTATAACCGCACCTATATTATATTTTTTCAGTGAGAAATGATCCGGCATATCTCTCCCTATTTCATTATCTGTGGCAGTTGCAAATACCTGGGATAGGATTGTATCTATTGGTATACCCATCTGTAGCAGTACACCGAAATCCCTGTAATAGGGATAAAAGAAATCCTCATCCCTTATTGCCATGCCCAGTCCAACATGTATAGCTTCATGCCCCATCAGTGGAATATAGAATGGTAAAAATCCCTGCCTGCTAGCATTGAGCATTTTCTTATCAAAAAGCCTTTCCATTACCATATTCTTATATGCGGTCAACAAACCTTCCTTGCTAATATCAGTTTCCTCAATCATGCTTATCCCTCATTTTTATATATCCTTCAGCTGCCCTGTAAGAAGTTCTCACAAGCGGGCCGGAGGCCACAAAGGAAAATCCAATCTCATAACCCTTTTTTTCAAAGAATTTGAATCTATCCATGGATGAATATTCCTTTACCTCTAACTGTTTTTTGGTAGGCCTGAGATACTGGCCAACAGTTAGTATTTCGACTCCTGCCCCTCTCAGGTCATTCATGGTCTCTATTACCTCTTCATCGGTCTCTCCCAGACCAATCATTATTGATGATTTTGTTATGGTATTTTTACCATTTTCTTTTATATATTTAAGAACTGCCAGACTCTGATCATACCCTGCCCGCAGGTCACGAACCGATGGAGTCAGTCTCCTAACTGTTTCAATATTATGTGCTATCACATTTGGCTTTGATTCTATTATTTTGTCTATATCTTGCTGATTGCCGCTGAAGTCCGGAATTAAAACCTCAATTTTTATTCCCAGCTCCCTGACCTTTTTTACCACGGCCGCAAATGCCGAGGATCCCTTATCTGGTAGATCATCCCTGTCCACGGATGTTATTACCACATAATCAAGTCCCATGAGCTTAACAGATTCGTATACCTTTTCCGGCTCCTCCGGGTCCAGGGGGAGCATGCCTCCATGTGTAACTGCACAGAATCTGCAACCTCTCGAGCAGTTGGACCCAAGAATCATGAATGTCGCCGTTCCACTTTCCCAGCATTCGCTTATATTAGGGCAGTGTGCCTCTTCACAAACCGTATAAAGGTCCCTGGATCCCAACGTATTTTTTATGAAAGTATAGCGTTCTCCTGTAGGAAGTTTAACCTTATACGGGACTCTCATCATGTTTCATCCATTGGTAGAAAATATATAAACTTCGCGTTATTAACGTTAACAATTGCCGATTAACGGGGAGAAGAGGGCGTTCAAGAATCTTCAATGTATCTGTACATCTTTATAGCATCCCTGTTAGGCAAAACATCATGTACTCTGATTACATCAACCCCGTTATTGTTTAGATAAATAGATGTGGCAATTGTCCCGCCAGCCCTATCTTCCACACTGCTTCCAGTTATTTTTCCGATAATGCTTTTCCTCGAAGTTCCGAATAGTGTATCAAATCCTAGGAAAAAGGACCACGGGGAACGGAGAATAGACATATTCCCATGAAAATCCTTTGAAAATCCTATTCCCGGATCAAGTATAATATTTTCTGGATCAATGCCAGCCTGAATCATTGCATTTATCCGGTTATAAAAAAATATGTTAATTTCAACAAAAATATTATCATAGCGAGTAAATTGGCCCATATTCTGCGGGGTACCTCTCATATGCATGGCTATACATTTCACTTCGTTGTCTCTTGCAATATTGATCATCCGCGGATCCTCAAATCCAGATATGTCATTTATATAATCAATTCCATACTTTATTGATCTTTTTATTGTATCATAATGCCGAGAATCAACGGATACTGGTATATCTGAAACTGACTTTATATATTCAAGTATACTTTTAATTCTTGAAAATTCTGTTTCAGGATCAACTTCTGAACTTCCGGGTCTTGTGCTTTCACCACCTATGTCAATTATGTCAGGTTTCAAATCTATCATGCGGTCAATGGCTTCTGTACCGGCAACTCTAGAACCATTGAAAAATGAATCCGGCGTTGCATTAAGTATCCCCATGATTTTAGTTTTTTTATTCCTTAATTTCGCCTCAATATTTCCGGAAATCCGATCCTCAAAACCTGTAAATATATTATTTCGTAAAAAAAATTCTTTAATTAAGCCAGAAGAAAATTTATCAGAGCTATAATCATATTTCACGCCTGCAATTTTTATACCACCATTTTCGGACTCCATATAATGGCTGAGCATATCTTTATTTTTTGGATCGGGAAAAACAATTTCCATATGATTGCAGGTTATGTTTAAATATTATTAAGCCTTTTCACTTTCCTGTATTTGTAAACTCGCCCTCCCGGGATGTTTTTCCGAGATCTTTACGTTTTGTTTCGGGCAGCAGCAGTATGGTAATTACCATTCCAATGAATGCAATCACTGCAAGGATTCCCATAAGAAAATGAATACCTGTAATTGATAATATGATTGTATCGGCAAAGGTTCCTATGAATGCGCCTGTTTTCCCTCCGGCAGATGATATACCTGTCCCCAGCCCTCTGGTTGATATTGGAAATACCTCCGGAGGATATACAAATGTTGTCACATTCGGGCCAAACATAATAAAAAAATAACTTATCCCGTAGATTAAAAGGAAATAATCAAGGAATTTATACGTTGTAAGAAAACCTAAAAGTGATATTGTTGCAAATGAAATTGCCATCATGGCGAAACCGGTCACCTGAACAGGTTTCCTTCCTATTCTATCAATGGTAAATGAGGCAAGCCAGTATCCAGGAAAGGCTGCTATTCCGAATATCATAGCTGAGTACTCATTTGTAAGTATAATAGCGTGTATGCCTGTAACTGACGATGGAATCAAAAAGGCAAGTATGCTGTTTGACATAATTGAGTTTCCGTAGAAAGCCCAGTCCATTAAAAACCATGCGCCTGCAGTACCTATAAGTGTAAGAAGAAATTTCCTGTCCTTGAAAAGTATATACCATGGAGCCTTTACTGTTTCTCCAGGCTTTTCATCAGAGCTTATCCCTGTAAAATCCTTCAAATTTTTAGCCGCCTGGGCATAGTCACCCCTCACATCTGCAGTATATCTGGGCGGCTCGGGCATTTTTCTCCTGAAATATATTACTATAATTGCTGGAAATGCACCTATGGCAAGCAGGAGCCTCCATGTTATATAAGATGATACAGCGTTGGAGAGAAACGCAATGGATATAAGCGGACCGGCTATAAGTCCGAAACTTTGCATGGAAAATACCATACCAACAAATCTTCCACGGTTCATTGTGTTAGAATATTCTGTCATTATCGTTGAACTGGTGGCATAATCTCCACCGATGCCTATTCCAAGAAGGAATCTCCAGAATAGCAGTGCAAATATATTGTTAACGGGTGTCAGGAATGCACTTCCCAGGGCACCTGCTATCAGGGCTATGAGTTCAAGCCCGTATATTGCCTTTCTGCCTGAGTAATCAAGGAGGCGCCCGAATACAATAGCACCGATGACTGCCGCCAGGAGTGCTGTTGATGTTATTAATCCCTCATAAAATACGCCTATTCTCTGCCACCCGGCCAATGGAAGTAAGAGTATTACAACGCCAATAATAAAGAGATCATAAGCATCTGTGAAAAAACCCAGACCTGATATAAATAAAACTTTATAATGGAATCGGGAAGATTTTGCCATGTCCATTGATTTATCAATATCTGAACTCATCGAGCCTCTAATTTTGTCAGGCTTCTAAATATTATAAATATTACCTATATATTCTATATATTCTATATAGAACAATTTTTCATCTTGCTGGAAACATTAATATAATACAAATGGCATATTATTATTCAAAATTAAATAACCTTATTAATTCACATGTAATAAGGTATGTTTACTTTAAAGGTGATTAATGTGGCAACAAGTAACATGGAAATGGTAAAATTAAGAAACAGGACATATGTCAAAATCGATGAACTGTCAAGAGCAATAAGCAACGGATTGAGCCTCCAGAATAGGAAGATGGGTATTGAAGAATCAGAATCTTCAGCTGAGCATATTATTAATTTCTTCGGATATAGTACAAGGGTTATTGATAACATGCTTGAACCTGAGGATCGGGACGTTTTCTATACAATGGAAGATCTTGGAATACTCGAAACCGAGAGAGAGGAAACAACACTTTTTGATGGAAGGGAATGGCGTATACATTACTGGATACTGAATGTTCTGAGGGTTCTGGAACTGTCTGAAATGAATATCAGTACATCCGCAGTGCATGATAGCCAGTTCGATATATATAGTGAAATACCGGATGAATACTGGAAATCCAACTAAATTTTTGAGAATATAATATGCATATAGCAATCTTAGACAGGGAACGGTGCCATCCGAAAAAATGCAACCATGAGTGCAGGTACTACTGCCCGCCTGTTCGTAATGGAGCAAAGACAATTGAATTTCCGGGGCAGTCTGATGATTTTCCTGTAATTACAGAATCACTGTGTATCGGGTGCGGAATCTGCGTAAAACGGTGCCCCTTTGATGCCATCAAGATAGTAAGCATACCTGACGAGCTGAATAAAAACATAGTCCATCAGTATGGAATTGATTCATTCCGGCTTTATTCACTACCTGAACTGGGAACAGGAAGGGTTAATGCAATTCTAGGCCAAAACGCACTGGGGAAAACTACAACGATGAATATACTTGCCGGTGTGCTTATACCGAATTTCGGGGATATGGAAAGAAAGAATGAACAGGATTTCGTTATAGAGAAATTTTCCAAGAGCATAATGGGTCAGTATTTCCGGGATTTATACAGTGGAAAAAAGAAAGCGGTGCTGAAAAATCAGTATGTTGATCTTATACCTAGGGTGGTCAATGGCACTGTCCGTGAGATAATGAAAAATAATGATCACGGCAATATGGACATTATAATAGATGAACTTGCAATGTCCTCTTCACTTGACAGGGATATAAAGGAACTGTCAGGAGGCGAATTGCAGAAGCTGGCAGTTGGCATGGCACTGATGAAGGATGCAGATATTTACCTTTTTGATGAGGCCTCATCATATCTTGATATCCATGAACGGCTACGCATATCTGAAATAATACGTGAACTTTCAAAATCTAAGACCGTCCTGGTTGTTGAACACGATCTCGCCATACTGGACAAAATGGCAGATCAGGTTAATCTTGTTTATGGAAGTCCCGGCGCATACGGTGTAATTACAAAGGAAAAATCCACAAATAAGGCGATTAATGAATTCCTCTCTGGTTATATAAGAGAAGAAAACGTAAGGATACGCCCGACATCCATAGATTTTACTGTTAAATCCAGCAAAAGAACGATGGTAACAACACAGGTAACATCATGGACTAACATGCAAAAAAATTATGATAATTTCCATCTGAGTATCGGAGAGGGTTACATAAACAGGGAAGAAATAATCGGTGTTCTCGGGCAGAATGCACTGGGAAAAACGACATTTGTTAAAATTCTTTCAGGCGTTGTCAGGCCCGATTCAGGTTCTGTTGAAAATGAACTGAAAATAGCATATAAACCTCAGTACATATCAAGTGATTATGATGGGACCGTTTACGAACTTCTTTCCAATGCATTAAAGGAAAAAATGGAGGACGTATTTATCAAGAATGAAATTCTTTCACCGCTTAATATAGAGGAACTATATGATAAAGGTATGGGGGATCTCTCCGGTGGGGAACTGCAGCGTACATCTATCGCCCTAACATTGGCAACAGACGCAGATCTGTACCTTATAGATGAGCCATCGGCACATCTAGATTCTTCATACAGGATGAGCGTTGCAAGAATAATAAGAAGGGTAATAGAGAATAATAAAAAAAGTGCCATAGTAGTGGATCATGATATTTACCTTATAGATCTAATTTCAGATGCGCTTATAGTTTTTAAGGGCAGTCAGGGTGTATACGGCAACTCTATTGGTCCTATGAACATGCGGGAAGGTATGAATACATTTCTCAAGGAACTGGGAATTACATTCAGGCGTGACGAAATTACAAAAAGGCCCAGAATTAATAAATTGAACAGTGCACTGGATCGCCAGCAGAAGGCAGAGGGAGAATATTATTACTTAAAATAATTCTTGACTACATTATTGTTTATTAATAAATAATTTCGTAAAATAACCTTTAAATAATAAAAAATAATTAACTATCATGGTTCAGGAGAAGTGGGTGGCCTTATCCAACACGACTATGGGAGTCTTGATGGCCACTATAAATATGAGTATTCTAATTATAGCTCTGCCGGCAATATTTACCGGAATCAAATTAAATCCATTACAACCAAATTCATTCGTATACCTTCTATGGATACTGATGGGATATATGATAGTAACCGCAGTACTTCTGGTTACAATAGGAAGATTATCTGACATGTTCGGGAGAGTCAGACTTTTCAATATGGGTTTTGCAGTATTTACAGTCGGGTCTATATTACTATATCTTACGCCGGGAACACGTGATACCGGTGCTCTGGAACTTATTATATTTAGAATTATACAGGCAGTGGGTGGCTCATTCATATTTGCCAACAGTTATGCAATTATTACCGACAATTTCAAGAAGGAAGAAAGGGGGTTTGCACTGGGAATAAATGCCATTGCGGCAACAGCGGGAATGAGCATTGGAATAGTTGTTGGTGGTGTTCTTGCAACGATTAACTGGAGATATATATTCCTGGTCAGTGTTCCCGTAGGTATTGTAGGAACAGTATGGTCTTACCTTAAACTGAAAGAAACATCTCCAAGAAAAAAACAGAGGCTGGACATACCGGGAAACATCACATTTGCAGGTGGTTTAATTATATTACTGGTAGGGGTCACATACGGGATAGCTCCATATAAGAGCAGTGCAATGGGATGGGGCAATCCATGGGTGCAGGTTGCCCTTATTGTTGGTACTATACTGCTTATAGCATTTCCATTTGTTGAGAGAAAGGTAAAAGATCCAATGTTCAATCTGAGTTTATTCAAGATCAGGGGTTTCACAGCAGGTAGCTTTGCAGGAATGATATCAAGCATGGGCATGATGGGTTTCATGTTCATGATAATTATACTGTTTCAGGGCATATGGCTTCCCATACATGGATATCATTTTGCATCAGTACCATTCTGGGCGGGAATATATATGCTTCCCATGACAGTAGCCATGGGAATATTCGGACCACTTGCAGGAAGGTATTCGGATACACATGGCCAGAGATGGCTTGCTTCAGCAGGGCTTATAGTTTCGGGTGTGGCACTTCTCCTACTGGTACTGCTTCCTGCAGACTTTATTTACATATTTATGGCTATATTATTATTCATGTTCGGAGCCGGAATGGGAATATTTACAGCACCGAATACAGCTGCTGTCATGTCATCTGTTCCTCCTGATGTCAGGGGTTCCGCCTCGGGAATGTTATCAACCCTGAGAAATGTGGGTACGACTGCAAGTATGGGCATATTCTTTTCAATACTTATACTGGGATTAACAGTTACACTCCCGCATACCTTATCATCTGCAGTTATCAGTGCCGGAGGGGGAAGTAACCTAGCTGGTATAATGGCAAAGCTTCCACCCACAGAGGCAATATTCGGGGCTCTTCTGGGAATTAACCCGATAAAAGCAATTCTTGAATTATATCCAACAATTCCTATATCGCATAGTGCCTATGTAGCAATGACTGCTAGAACATGGTTCCCCACTATATTTGCACCAGCTTTCATGAAATCTCTGCATATTGTTTTCTATGTAGGCGCTGCAATCGTTTTTGTTGGTGCACTGGTATCAATATTCCGTGAGCCGCTGAGAAAACCTAAAGCAGAAAAAGCAGATAAGCTCGAAACAAAACCAGAAAGTTCAGACATATCTGACAGAGCAGTAAAGATGAAGAGGTAATATAATGGAGAGAACTATTACAATATGGTCCATGCTTGACAGTATCCTAACTCAATACAGTTCCAGGATAAAGGATAGAATAGG
>JAJZZW010000044.1 GCA_021797385.1 Thermoplasmata archaeon
CCGAGGTCAGACTGGCGAATGACTTTGAGATAAGTAGAAACGCGCCTTTCAAGACTGTAGATGAATTCTTGAAAAGTATGGGCCATTTAATTACAGACGATATGCTTGTTTTAAGAGTAACTGAAAGCTTATGCCCCCTATGCGCAGATGAGGAGAAATTCGATCAGATGAGAATTCCTGCTATCGTTTACGAGGAAGGAGGAGAAGTTGATCTTATCAAGGAATGTCCTGAGCATGGAATAACAAAGGAAAAGTACTGGGAAGACTATGATATGTATGAGGAGGCAAAAAAATTCCAGGACAAGGAAGGCACAAAAATATTGAATCCAAACGTTGCCATATATGCCGATAAAATCATATGCCCCACACACTGTGGTCTCTGTGTAAAACACAAATCCCATACAGGATTGGGAAACGTTGTTATAACAAATAGGTGCGACCTTTCATGCTGGTACTGTTTCTTCTATGCAAAGGAGAACGAGCCAATATACGAGCCCTCCCTTGATCAGATAAGATTAATGCTCAGAAGAATGAGAAACGAGAAACCTGTTGGTGCCAATGCGGTTCAGATTACAGGTGGAGAACCAACCCTTAGAGATGATATAATAGATGTGATAAAAATCGCAAGGGAAGAAGGCTATGAACACGTTCAGATGAATACAAACAGTGTAAGAGCAGCATATGATCCTGACTTTGTCAAGAGGGCAAGGGATGCAGGCTCTAATGTTGTTTACACCAGTTTTGATGGACCAACACCAAGATCAAACCCGAAAAATTTCTGGGAAATACCTATGGCTCTGGAACACTACAAGCAGGCACCTATGGGAGTAGTTCTTGTACCTACTGTTATAGGCGGAATAAACGATATGTACCTTGGGGATATGATAAAGTTTGCAAAATCCAATATGGATGTTGTAAGGGGATTAAACTTCCAGCCTGTGAGCCTTGTGGGAAGAATGTCAGATCGTGCAAGGGCAAGGCAGAGAATAACAATTCCTGGAGCAATAAAGAAGATAGAACAGCAGCTTGACGGTGCAATAGGAAGGGAAGATTTCTTTACAGTACCGGCAACAACAGATGTATCAAACTTTGTTGCCGCACTTAAAGGCCACCCGACATACAAGTTATCAATACACTTTGCATGCGGAATGGGAACATACATATTCATTGATAATGACAAGATCATACCTGTAACAAGATTTGTTGATGTCAAGGGAATGTTTGAGTACCTTTCTGAGCTCGGGGATGACATAAAATACGCAAAATGGCAGGCTCCAAAGAAGGTTGAATCTGTTACTAAACTGCTGTTGCACCTTAAAAAATTCGTGGATTACAGCAAGGCACCGGAGGGATTCAAACTAAAGGATATGGTGTACAACGCTTTCACCGAGGGCGATTATCATGGACTTAAGGCTTTCCATTATAAATCTCTGTTCGTGGGATTCATGCACTTCCAGGATCCATACACATATGATGTAGACCGTGTCGAGAGATGCGATATACACTATGCAATGCCTGATGGTAGAGTTATTCCATTCTGCGCATTCAATGTGATACCGGAACTTTACAGAGATTCAACACAGAGAAAGTATTCAATACCTGCAAATGTGTATGAAGAAAAAACAGGATTTGACCTGAAGAAAGACAAATACTTCAGAAAATACACCGTGGAGGAAAAGAAGAGAATCATAAGGTTCTACGAAAGAAGCTTAGGAAGAAATCTTACCTCCAAGGAAATAGGGCTTGATCTGGACAAGGATGAAATCCCCATGATATCATCCGTAAATCCGGACCAATAAATCTATATTTTATTTTAGCACTACATTTTATATTTATCAATATTATGCTATCTTATGATTTATGAGATTTTAGACCATACAGCAGACCTTAAAGTCAGAATATACGGAAATTCTTATATTACAATTTTTCAAAATTCCATCATAACTATATCTGATTTAATAGTAGACAGAAACCTTCTGAAACCGGAATTGCATAAAAGCATCGATATTCAAAAAAATTGCCCTGATAACATACTTATAGACTTACTCAATGATGTTATTTTCTATGCGGAATCCGAGAATGCTATATATTTCAGTTCAGACCTTGAATTCAGTGAAAATCGGCTTCATGGTACCATATATGGATCACGCTTTCCAGAAAATGTAGAATATAGAAATGTTATAAAGGCCGCAACCTATTACGATCTTAATGTCGATCCGGGAAAAGGGTTCGCCACAGTTGTATTCGATATTTGATTAACTTATCTCGATGAGCGGTCTTCCTGGCCAAGGATTTTTCTTCTGTATGCTGTCCGATTTTACAATATCTATCTCTATCTTTAGAATGGATTCCAGATATGATCTGTTTCTTTCTATTATATTGTATTCATCAAGATTTTCTTGCGCAATTCTGTTTTTGTTTTTCATATAATCTCCAATCATGGCGCGGTATTCCTTTTCCAGCTCCCCCTCAGGATAATCTTCCAGGAATTTTTTCTGTTTCTCTCCATAAACAGTTATTGTAGCTCTTCTGGCATTGATATGGATGATTTTAAGGATTTCCCTTATATCGGATATTACCCTGTTAAGGTAGTTCTCCGAATTTAAAATGTTATAATCTATCCTATCGTCTATATCCATATCAATTGTCTGTGTGCTTACAAAGCTATCAGCATCCACATGTCTATGCCAGTATTCCTCCGCTGCAAAAGGTATGATTGGAGAAAGAGCCTTAAGCCAGTCTGAAAGAACCGGGTTAAGAGCAGTATTTATGTTCCCTCCCCGGTTCTCAACACTTTTCAGGTCGTTCATGACGTTGTAAAATATTGCTATATAGGAATCCCTTATATTCATGGATTCCATGTCAGCAATATAAGTTTTCAAATTTCTATAAAATGAGGATTTGAACCATAAATAAATATAATTATCCTCAGCATTTTTACTGGAATAATTTTCAAGGATATCTGTAAAGTAGGAATATCTTTTAATCACCGATGAAAGGTCCTTTTCATTCCAGTCAAGAAGTGATAATATGTCGGCACCTGCAGCCATGAAAAGTCTGTATATGTCCGCAGAATAACGTTTAATTATTTCAAGGAGTGAAATTACATTTCCCTTGCTCTTTGATATCTTTGCACCATTGGATATTACGAGTCCGGATATCATGAGACCACCAGGTAGCTCCTTACCCCTGAATATAGCCGCATGGTTCATTATATAGAACGCGAGATGATTGGATAGATGTGGTGGTGCTGTTATCCTTAAATCATTTCCATACCAGTAGGCGAATTCATCTCTGGCTTTTCTGGCATTTGCCATTGTATATTCATCATGATTTTCCCTGAGCTCCTTCCCAAGAAGGATGTAATCAAATAGTTCATATGGTATCTTTCCCAGATGGGAATATATATTTTCAAGTTCCCTTTTATTTGTATATGCAAGCATATAGATGGTTGAATCAGATAATGATTCGATAACCCATCTATCATCGAATGGCAGTTTTGTTCCTATACCTCTTTTCCTTGCGCATGGTCTTTCCTTGAGCCAGTCAATTGCATCGTTCATAAGCTTTCTGTAGAGTTCAGGATAAAATCTCATTGAATTTACAAGACTATGTGCCTTTTCCTTGAGCCATTCGGGGGAGTAATCAATAAACCACTGATCATTGAGAACGGCAACTATAATCTCTGATCCGGAGCGGGTCACTGCCTTTCTGCTGGTTTCATAGAATATGAATGCCAAATGATTTTCCTGCATTTTATTTTTGATTGCCTCCCTGCCCTCAACCACAGACATGCCACTGTATATTCCAGAATTAATTAGCGTACCATTGTAAAATTCCTCTTTATATAGTTCCTGGGTTGCTTCTTTAAGTTTTTCACTATTATCTTCCAGATCATATTTCTCAACAAGAGATTCTACTGATACATTGCTGTTAACCTTTACCACTTTCTTTATTTTATTTTCTATACCATTTTTCCTATAGTAGACATAATCAAAAATTGAATGGCCAGGCACAGAATACACTATACCTGTTCCATTATCAGGATCAACAAATTCAGCCTTTAAAACTTTGATCTTTTCATTGCCAAGTGGAACCTGGAATTCCAATGCTATTATATCATCAGAAGAAATATCTCCTATATACTGAACATCATCATGCTGCATCGAGAATTTTTTACAGCCACTACTGGACATCACTATATTCATTCCCCTATATCTGACCATTTTATATTCTGCCCAAGGATTTATCCATAGATTTGTTACCCCAAATATTGTTTCTGGCCTCAGTGATGCTGCCATGAGATAATATTCCGTACACCTGAACAGTACCCCGGTGAATTCCTCTATACTTACCTTATCCGTATCGCCATCCTTGATGTCGTCCTCACCTACTGCATTTTCCTCCTTGATGCTGTACAGTATGGGGTAGCTTCCTTTCTTAATAAGTCCCTTTTCGTTCAGCTGGTTGAACTGCCATTTTACGACCTCCTTGTAAAACGGGTCTGCTGATGTGAACTTCCTGCTCCAGTCTATGGAATATCCAAGATCCATAAAATCCTTTATTATTACTCTGGAAAAGTAATCGGCTATATTCTGAGGTTCCCTGAAAGATTCCAGTATTCTATCTATATCCTCAGGTTTTTCATATTCGGACAAATAATTTCTGTAAAGTTTGATTGTATCCTTATCGCCATTTCTTAATCTCTCTGAGAATGCAAGTATAGGTGTGCCACTTTCATGAAATCCCATGGGGAATAGAACATTATACCCTGTTAATCTTTTGTAACGTGCAACTATATCTCCCAGTGTATAGGTTCTTCCATGGCCAACATGCAGTGAACCATTTGTATAGGGCCATGGCACTGTGATGAAAAATTTTTTCTTTGTATTATCCGCAACAGGCTCAAAAATATGACTTTCCGCCCATCGGTCACGCCATTTTTCCTCTATGCTTCTTTCCATTCAAACCACTAGTACTGCTGCTGCTACTACTGTGGCCCATTCATCCGGCTTGAGCACAACTGTGGTTGCAGCGATATTTTTTGTTGTAAGTATCTTATCGTCCAGTACATACTCATTTTTTTTATCTTCCCATTTGAGGTGGTCATCCAGCCCCATTGTACTTGCAAGCATTTCTGCTGCAAGCTTTTCGGCAAAATGCCCTGAATCATTTTCTGTCTGGCCGAATGTATGATGCTCGCTGAGGTATCCCCATTTGCTTCTGTCGGATGGCACTGCAAAACCTATGGCAGCCGATATCATCCTGTTAAGTTCACTGGATGAATTCCTTGCCAGGACTGTGAATAAAATCTGGCCATATGAAAGTAATTTTATACCTTCGGATTTATCAACGATTTCAGCATATGGCGGCAGAATTGAACTGACACTTACCAGGTTATAGGCAGCGATATCAGCATCCCTTAAAGCATTCTCGAATGATTGCAGCTGTGTTTCTCCGCGCCCTATTCCCCTGGTGAAAAATATTTTCTTTGGAAGTAACATAGAGGTGTATTATTAATTATTTAAAATATTTATCTTATGTGTTCTGGCTGCCTTTATCTTAAATGATTCCAGTACCTATCCATTCAACTTGCCTAAATTCACGTTTGTATCTACTTCAAAAATTTTTCTGTAAACGTCCATTCCATGCCCAGTTTCGGATGGTTTACCCGGCATTATCCTATATGTATGTTCTCCATCTTCTGTTCTTTCCGCCACTAGGAATAAAGATTTGTTATGTACCTCTTCAACCACTGTGGACGCAAATTCGTATAAATGGGATACAAAAAATACTCTCATTCCATTTTCAAGAAGCGCCCTGGTAACTTCCATAGCTATTTCAGAACCCTCCCTGGTATTTGTGGAAGAGAATGATTCATTAAGAAGTATCATACCATTCTTTTTTATATGACTTACTATTTCATTCATCTTAGAAAGCTCGTCTTCGAATTTTCCTCTGTTAAGTTCTCTATCCTCCTCGTGTTTGAAATGTGTGTAAATGCCGGACACCGTATTTGCAGTAAATGTTTCAGCTGGAACAAAAATACCTGCCTGCATCAGAAGCTGTGCTTGCCCCATACTTCTCAGGAACGTTGATTTTCCTCCCCTGTTGGTTCCTGTTATTATAAATAACTCTGTACCTTTAGATTCCATACAATTTGAAACAATATTCACATCAGTGCTCAGAAGCAATCCGAGGTCATAGAGCCCTGTAAATGTTACCTCTTTATTCTCCCGGGGGATCGGAAAGCATATATGCCCGCTTCCTGTTTTAATTTTTTTGATCAGGTTGATTGCACCCAAATAGAAGCCCACCTCGCTCTTTATATCACTGTAAAATTCTATTGCATTCCTTGCCGCAATTGTGAGGGTGATAGCAACTTTTCTCAATCCCCGACTTTTTATTGCCTCAATCTCGGCTGCACCGTTTATATCCCTTTCATTTAATACATACGTATAGTGTTTTTCCAGTGTATCTTTCATGATCTTCTTTACCGATTTACCATTAAATGGTTCATGTAGAATGTAATCTATTCCAGAATTTCCCGGGCCAAGTGCCATGCTCAGTGTTACACTGTCCCTGAAATTGGCTTTATCGAGATATTTCTGAATATTTTCCATGTATTCAGATCCGAAATCTTCTGAAATTATCCTGCAGAATTTTTCCAATCCTCTGGAAAGGAATCTGATCGATGGTCTTAAAATTATGTTCCTTAGTTCTCCTGTGTATAGAACAAATTTCCGGAGTATGTCAGTTGATGCCGGGATTGAAAAAGAATCCTTATCACTGAACCAGAAAAGCTGCTTCTTTGCCTTAGTTGTAAACTCAAGTGCGTTTTTATATATTTTTCTTGCAGTTTCCTCGTTATTTATGAGATCCTTTAATATTTCCTGTCTGTACATTATTTCATCAATGGAAATTGATCCGTTGAGTACAAAGTTTATTGAATTTTTTAGAAGAAAATCATCACCCCCTGACATGGCATTGAATATAGGTTTTAACCCCAGGTCACTTATCATCATATCAGCATTCCACGGTATATTATCATGCCTCATTTTTCCATTAATGCTGCTCAGATATGTTTTCATTATTTATCCTCCTCGTGAGCTCTTCATAAGACAATCCATACTTTTCAGCAAGTGCATGTGCATAAGCTATTCCATTTGATTTCTGCGGAACTACCTTATATGTTCTTTTTCCTGGGTCATTAATATTTATCTGCGCAACATAGCTTTTAACTCCCTGAATCGATGCAAGTTCATGTATGAATGTAACGTAGAGTGCAACGCATCCAATTTCTTTTAAATTTTCAATGATTTTCTTCCCTATTTCAATTCCGTCCTTCAGGGTTGTGGAACTGAGCATTTCATTTATAATAATAACACTTTTAGACGTAGCAATTTCTAGTATAGAGTGAAATCTGATCAATTCTTCCTCCAGCCTTCCAACAGGATTTTCAACACTTTCTGTTTTTTCAAAATGGGTATATATATTATCCGGGATCTGGAGCCTTGCACTACTTCCTGGTACTGGCATGCCCAGGGATGCAAGATAATACACCTGACCAAAAACCCTGGCAAAGGTGGTTTTACCCCCGTTGTTAGGCCCAGTCACAAGTATTATTCTAGAATCATATTTAATGTAAAAGCTGTTTGTAACAGGGACTCTGGCGTTATTAAGAAGTTTTCCTGCAAGAGCAAGGTCATAGGAATCTCGGGAATAAAACTCATCGTCAGAAGAAACAATTTCAGGAATACAAAAATTTAACTTTTTATTAGTGAATCGTTGCATGTAGGTTATATACTTTAAATAGAATTTTATTTCATGCATGAATCTTTGAATTACAGGATCGATGAAATTCTGATGATTCACAAAGAAAGAGTCTATTATTGAAAACTGGTCCGGATAAAGCCTCGAGGTTAGTTCTACCAGTGCATTCTCTACATGGCCTGTACTGTATGAATTATTTGTACTGAAATCACATAGATCACCATCAAGAAACCGGCCAAAAATTTTTATTGCTTGGTCACCGAAGTCATCCGATTCACCGTCCCTTCTGACAGTAATCCTGGTACCCCGTATAGTAATCATATACCTGACTGATTCTATCACTCTCTCACTATCACTTGATTCTTTAATTAATAGTTTGAAGGCATCTGACTCTATGTAGGATTTCAAATACTCATTGAAATTATTCAGTCCATGAGATTTTATCGTATCACCGCCAAGGCATTTCAAGAGTGACATAATGGAATTGCAGTAAAGATATGCAGAATCTAAAAACCATCTGTTTCTCTGCACTGAACCCATCTCGTTCAATTTTCCTATATTGTATTGCAGGGTATCAGCACTGTTTGAGAATGATTTAATTCCATTATATACACTGCTATTTGACAAATCCCGGAATATTTCCTGCCTGTATTTTATATCATCTTCAGATTTTAAAGGCATGTGTAGTATGGATTCAATTTCAGCATCTTGTATATACCCTTTAATAGCAGTAAAAATATCATCCAGTGCCAGATCCTTAAAGAGATCAAGTTTTCCATCCAATACTGTGTCTCCATGGTCTTCCCTATAAATTATGCTTTCAAACTCCAAAATATCACTTCCTGTTTCTTTCAGGAGTCATCAGCACAGAGGCATTCAGTGGAACTCCATCCACATGCATATGATGTTTATTTATCATATAAACTTTTCAGGAACGGTTAAACAGAATTGTAACTGAAATATTTTAAATAATATCCTGCTATTGGAAAAGAACAATGCCAGCACAGAAAAGAAATGTTTTTGATATGCTTGACCCCGCACTTAAAGAAAGTGTGGCCAGAAACGGTATAGTGGATCCAACAGAGGCACAGAAACTGGCAATACCTGAAATACTCTCAGGAGAAAATGTGCTTTTAATATCTCCTACGGGGTCCGGAAAAACTGAGGCTGCTGTTCTACCTATTTTGAACAGGATATATATTGATAAACCACAGGCCATAGCACTTCTTTACATAACCCCACTCAGGGCCCTGAACAGGGATATGCTATCAAGGCTTTTTGATTACTGCAATACACTGGGAATGCGTGTACAGGTCAGGCACAGTGATATAACCCAGGCACAGAAAAATGAAATATCAAAAAATCCGGCACAGATACTTATTACAACACCGGAATCACTGCAGCTCCTTATGATGGGGAGACGACTCAGGGAGCATATAAAGAATGTAAAATATGTAATAGTAGATGAGGTCCATGAGATGGCACAGAATGAACGTGGTTCCCAGTTTGCCATTGCCATGGAACGATTAAAGATTCTTGCTGGGCATTTCCAGGTTATAGGTTTATCTGCTACGGCAAGAAATGAAGATGAACTTGCACTTTTCATTTCACCATCAAAAGAATGTAAAATACTGAAACCGGTCATTGATAAAAAAATGGACATCCAAGTAATAATGCCGGAAAAAAGTGATGAGAAAACAGCCGAAATCATGGCATGCGACCCACAGTATGCCGGTTCAATAGTGAAGATTCATTCCATAGTCGAGGAAAACACAGGAACCATAGTGTTCGTAAACAGGAGGTATGTTGCAGAAGATATCTCATTCAGAATGAAACTATGGCTGAAAAACCCGGACATAGAGGTACATCACGGTTCACTCTCAAAAGAAACAAGGGAAACTGCTGAATCCGATTTCAAGGAAAACAGGGTTAAGGCACTCATATGCACTTCATCGCTGGAACTGGGCATAGATGTGGGCTCTGCAGATATGGTTGTACAGTTCAATTCACCCAGGCAGATTAATAAGATGATACAGCGAATAGGCAGGGCCGGTCATTCACTGGAAAAAATTTCACGTGGTATAGTAATCTGCAACGATGTGATTGAACTGGAAGAGGCGAAGGCCATAGTGGGGAATATAAAATCAGGTCAGCTGGAAAACGTCATGATCAGGAGAAATTCTCTATCAACGGTTGCCAATCAGGTGATGCTTGAGTTGAATTTTTCCAGGAAAATAGATTATAACTACTTTTACAAAGTTATTACAGGGGCCTATCCATTCAAAGATTTAACATTCGAGGATTATTATTCTGTTCTAGAATTGCTATCCAGAACAAGGAAAATCATTATAGATGGGAATTTTATAATCAGAAGATATTCAATTCTGAAGTATTTCATAGAGAATATATCAATGATAGCCGGAGAAAAAAATTACCGTGTTATTGATGTAATAAATAAAAAATTTATAGGAACCCTGGATGAGAAGTATGTGATAAATGAAATTTCTCCGGGGTCTTACTTTGTGATGAAAGGAAATACATGGAGGACAATCAGGATAGATGACGATAAAATATACGTTGAACCCTTTGCAACAGCTGCTATAGCCCCCCGCTGGACTGGAGAAGAGATTCCTGTACTCTATGAAGCTGCTTCGCGTGTATCCTCTGATCGTGAGGAAAAAATAATACCCGACTTTGTAAACAAAAATGGCAGAAAAGCTCTTGAAGAATGGTACAAAAATGACATGGCAACATTGAATAGAATTATAGTGGAGGCTCATAATTCCGAAATAGTCATACAGGTTCTGCTCGGGAGTCTTGGCAACTTCACACTTGCACAGATTATTTCAGGGCTGCTCACATCGATTACCGGAGAAAGTGTAGAAATGGATTATTCTCCGTACCATATTTACATGCGTGTATCCAGGAATATTTCAGCTGATGATGTAAAGACCCTGATAATGAATATTGACAGAAATAACCTTGATGGTTATGTAAAATCATCTGCCAGGCGATCAAGATTTTTCAATAATGTTTTTCTATATGAAGCACGAAAATTCGGCATTATAACAAATGAGGCTGACATAACCAGAATTAGATTCGAAAAGATAGTAGATTCATATTATAATACAGTTGTTTATGAGGATTCAATCAGGAAATTAATATTCGATTACATGGATATAGAAGTATTGAGAAAATACCTGGAAAATTTGAAGGATTCAAATTTCATACTCAAGGATAAAATTTCGGACTCATCAAACATATTCCTTTCACATTACTCGGAAAGAATCATGCCATTGAAACCGACAAAGACTATTTTAGAATCGATCAAGAAGAGACTGATGAATGAGGAGGTCATTCTTTACTGTACATCCTGCGGAAATAAAAGAACCAGAAAAATAAAGGATATAACAGATATACAGTGCCCGGTATGCCATTCCAGACTTGTTGCTTCTGTATCCAAATATGATGAAGAAATAATATCAAAAAAGATAGATGAAAAAACCCGGCGCAGGCTTGTTAAAAATGCACATCTTGTAAGGGAACACGGTATTACGGCAATAATGGTAATGGCAGCAAGGGGGGTTGGACCGGAGATGGCTTCTAGGATACTTGAAGTATCATACCTTCATGAGGAGGATCTTATAAAAAGGCTTCTCAATGCTGAAACTGATTTCGCCAAAAACAGGCAGTACTGGTGATGGTTTTATATATAATCAGTTATTTATTTATATCATATAATATAATTAGACCTAATATAGTAAACTATATATAGAAGTTTATTTTTACTTAGTTGATAATCATGATTGGTGGTCAGCCCATATTTATCCTGAAAGAAGGAACTAAAAGAGAGAGTGGAAAGGACGCAATGTTCGAGAATATAGATGCTGCAAAGGCAATCGCAACATCTATTAGATCGACACTCGGTCCGAGGGGAATGGACAAAATGCTTGTCGATTCCCTTGGAGATATAGTTATAACAAATGACGGGGTTACAATACTCAAGGAAATGGATGTGGAGCATCCCGCTGCAAAGATGATGGTTGAGGTTTCAAAGACACAGGATAGCTATGTTGGAGATGGAACCACAACAGCTGTGATAATAGCCGGTGCATTGCTTGACCAGGCTCAGGGACTTGTGAAGCAGAATGTACATCCCACAGTAATTACCGAAGGATATAAAACTGCAGCCGCACAGGCAAGCAGGGTTCTGGACGAAATATCAAAACCTGTATCAATAAAGGATAAAGATATATTAATGAAAATGGCAAAAACATCACTCAACAGCAAGAGTGCATCCGTTGAAAAAGATCTTCTGGGGGAAATCTCATACAATGCAATAAAAAACATAGCCTTCGGATTCTTGCT
>JAJZZW010000045.1 GCA_021797385.1 Thermoplasmata archaeon
CAACACTCACCTCCTTTATAATTGTGGGAACCCCATTGATGCGCTTCTTCCACCTCAGTACAAGGTATCTGTTCTTCCCAGAACGCTTGAATGTGTAATATGGCATAATAAGAGTAGTGTACCCACATGGAAATAATGTGGAAACATTGCAATTTCATAGGTTTATAAAAATATTGAATCAGATAAATGTAAAGTCACGATTTTACAATATATTATAATCACGATTTTTTAATAAATTTAAACATACAGATAGTTATTTAAAACATTTAATAATATTCTGCTATGAAGTTAAGCGATGTTACCTCAGAGGAATTTCTCAAGGTAACTGAAAACAATGATTTTACACTTTACAAGCATCAGGAAGAGGCTGTGGAAAAAATACGTAATAACACTAATGTAATAGTGTCGGTGCCAACAGCCTCCGGTAAAACACTCATAGGCTATATTTCTATTTATGATACTTATTTAAAGGGGAAAAAATCCATGTACATAGTTCCGCTTAGATCACTTGCCATGGAGAAATTTGCAGAATTGTCAACATTGAGAAATTTGGGGTTAAAGGTAACAATGTCTATCGGGGATTATGACGTTCCGCCTTCCTTTGTAAAGAATTATGATGTTATTATTGCAACGTCAGAAAGAGCTGATTCCATGCTTCACAGGGACCCAGATATACTGAACTATTTCGGGCTCATCATAGTGGATGAAATCCATATGATATCAGACCAGAGCAGGGGGCCCAGGCTGGAAACGGTTATATCCACAGTTCTCTACCTTAACCCCGATATCCTAATACTCGGGCTCTCAGCAACTGTTTCCAATATAAAGGAGCTGGCGGAATGGATGAATGCCCGTACTGTCATATCGAATTTCAGGGCAGTGCCACTGGAAACGGGAATAGTATTCAAGCATAGTCTTATTCTTGATAAAACTAAAAAGTTTATCGGAAACGAGGATGAAATATATCTAATACGGGAAAGCTTAGAATCGGGGGGTCAGGCCCTCGTATTCAGGAATTCCCGAAGGAATGCGGAGAAATATGCACAGTCAATGGCTGGTTTTTTTGACTTTAAAAACGATATAACAACTATAAATATGCCTTCAGATATATTTAACGATTCACAAACCAATATGATTTCACATGGTGTTATGTTTCACCATGCAGGGCTGTCAAACGATCAGCGTACCGAAATAGAGAGACTTTTCAGGGAAGGCTATATAAAAATTCTTGCCGCAACACCTACACTGGCGGCAGGTGTCAATTTACCTGCAAGGACGGTTATAATAAGGGATATAACCAGATACGCAGATGGATACAGCAAACCCATATCTGGAATAGAAATACAGCAGATGATAGGCCGGGCAGGAAGACCAAAATATGATAAAAAGGGTTATGGCTATATATATGCTGCTTCACCATCAATGCTAAAAGTAGCGGAGGGATATTTAAGTGGGGAGCTTGAGCCTGTTATTTCAAAAATGGACTCAAACAGTCTTATAAGGTTCAACATTCTGGCGCTTATTTCCTCAGGTATAGCAAATGATCTTGAGGGCATCAAGGCTTTTTATGGAAAAACACTGCTTGCTGTCCAGAGAGATATTGAAGATATGGATCTTGCGTTTGAAAGCGCAATTTATTTTCTCAAGGATAATGAGTTTATCACAGAGGAAAATGGAAAGTACTCTGCAACACGTTTAGGGAGACTTACATCGGATCTATATATTGATCCGGTCACGGCACTTATCCTGAAACAGGCACTTGAATTTGAATATTCTGAAGAGGTTTATCTTTATTTCATTTCCAAAACTCCGGATATTCTTACATTTAATTTCAGGGACAGTGATTATGTCTACATAGAGGAGTTTCTTGACAGACATAATATAAATGACTTCAGCGACGAATCCATGAAGGCTGCAAAAACAGCCATAATACTGAACGAATGGATTAATGAGGTCCCTGTGGGAACCATAGCGGAAGCATTCGGAATAGGCCCTGGAGATATTCAAGCAAGGGCTTCCTCCGCTGACTGGATTTCATATTCACTGTATAGAATATCCGGGATGTTTGCGAAGGAACGGGAGAATAAATTAATGCATTTAAACATAAGAATAAAGGAGGGAATTAAGGAGGACATAATACGCATTATAGAAATTCCGCAAGTAGGAAGGGTCAGGGCCAGAAGGCTTTACAATAATGGATTTACATCACTTGAATCCATTGCCGGAGCAAAGATAGAGGATATAGCAAAAATCTTCGGATTTTCAGTTAAACTTGCAGGGGATATTATAGATAATGCCAAAAAAATTAATAACAGATATTACAGGGACTAAAATGATCCATGTAAAGGTTGCGAAAGAATACGGGCAGGAAACAATCAATAAATTGAGAAGCTTTAACTTAATAGACAATAAGTTCAGAATATCCAGCGACAGCGATTATATTTACATACCGGTGACTGGAAACACGGCTGGCTATGAAACAGTTGAGAGGGATGCCGTGCCATCCTCACGGATAGAGCCTGAACGGGTATCATTCTCATATGATATTATAGGCAGTATAGCAATCATAAAGGGAAAGAGTGCAGAAGAAGCCAGATATCTTGCCAGTTTTCTAAAGACAAGAAAGAATATCAAAACCGTATATCTTGACAGGGGCATTGAGGGAGAATTCAGGACAAGAAATTTAATGCTGTTATACGGTGAACCGGTTTACGGGACATTGTACCATGAAAACGGTATAAGAATGAATGTTGATGTTTCCAGGGCATACTTTTCCCCCAGGCTTGCCAGTGAACGTCTGCGTATAGCAAAGGAGGTAAGGGATGGAGAGAATATAATAGACATGTTTGCTGGTATTGGCCCCTTTTCCCTGCTTATTGCGAAAAACAAAAAATGCAAGATTGTTGCCATTGACAAGAATCCGGATGCTATAGAACTGCTGAATGAAAACATAAAATTGAACAGGCTTACAGGCACAATAGATACAATCACAGGAGATTCCGGGATATTATTATCTCAATATTCCGGCATGAACAGAATTATAATGAACTTACCACATGATTCAATTAACTTTCTCCATACAGCCATGAAGGCAACGGGCAATGGCGGCATTATAAATTATTATGAAATATGTGATCTGGATACACTGGAATCCAGAATGGAAGAATTCAGGGAATACGGACTCGAGATAATGTACAAAAGGATAGTTCACGGATTTTCAAAGTACCAGAATATGTATTCAATAGAGCTTAAAAAATGGGAGAATAAAACTTAGAAATTGTTCTATAAGAAAACAATTTAAGCCATATATTGTTTTATAACGAAATAAAATTCTATGAATCACTCTATTAATCAATATAATTATGGTTGTTATAAATCAGACTGTTAACAACAACGATTATATTAAGTTGATTTGTCACTTTCAATTGCCCCCGCCTATGTGTTATAATCGGTGGGCAAAACTCATGATGATTTTCCAATTTATAGATTGATTTATAAATAAATAATGTATATACAGTTATCAAAATGAGTATTGCCAATAAAATTGGAGATATAGCCTCTGGAGTATACGAACAGGCTTTGATGGAAGAAATCCGTAAAAGTAAAGTTCCCCATCATCTAGGGATTATAACTGATGGTAACAGGAGATATGCCAGACAAATTGGAATATCTAGAGATGAAGGGCATGTTAAGGGCAAGGATAAGCTTGAAGAGGTTCTTGACTGGTCAATGGAAGTTGGAATCAAAATTGTTACAGTATATGGCTTTTCCACAGAAAATTTTAAGAGAGAAACAGACGAAGTGAAATTTTTATTTAATTTAATAAACGATTCATTGCGTGATCTCCTCAAAGATGATAGGATATATAAAAATGAAATAAGGGTCAAGGTCATTGGAGATTTCAGTGGTCTGCCTGAATATCTCATAAATACAATAAATGAAGTGGAAAAATCCACCGCAAGTTTCAAGAAATTCAGATTCAACCTTGCCATAGGCTACGGTGGGCGGCAGGAAATAATAAATGCTGTGAAAAACATCTCCTCGGATGTTCTTAATGGCAGGGTGAAATTGGATGATATAAATGAGGAACTTTTTAGGAATTATCTTTATGATAATACACTGACTGATCCAGACCTGATACTCAGAACAAGCGGCGAGGAGAGAATTTCCAATTTTCTTCTCTGGCAGTCGGCATACTCTGAACTTTATTTTTCAGATGTGAACTGGCCAGACCTTAAGAAACTGGACTTTTTGAGAGCAATATATTCCTATCAATCACGGAAGAGGAGGTATGGTAAATAATGTATGTGGCAATAGATGATACAGATAGCCAGGACAGAATGTGTACCACATATATTATATATAAGATAATCAGTGAAAATAAATACGATATTATCGGTGAACCCAGACTTGTGAGATTAAACCCTAATATAGGTTATAAAACCCGCGGGAACGGCGCACTGAATATATGCCTTGGAAAAGGAGAAGGTAGAAAGGAAATTATAGGCAGAACAAATGAAAAGATTCTTTATTCGTATACCAAAATTAAGGAGGAACCTGATAAGGATGATTTAATTGATTATATTTCATCCATAGTGGAGGAATTTTACGTTAAGGATAATGATAATACCAATCCGGGGGTCGTGATATCGAATAATAAATTTAACCGTGAATTGTATTCAGTGGCCCTGCAGGAGGATATAAATTTGCATTTTATTGAGAATTATTTGGAAGGAAGGGGCATGTATAGAAAATTCAGGAATGGGCATGGTATAATAGGCTCGGCCGCATCACTGGCATGGCCTGAGGAGCGATACACATACGAATTGCTTGATTACAGATATCCACATTATGACGTTATAAATCATGATGAAAAAATGGAGATAAGCAGGCTACCGGAAAAATATATATCAACTTTCAATAATATAGATTTTCAGAATAAATATCCTGCCATATTCCCGAAACCGAAAACTCCCGTGATATTCGGAATCAGGGGCATAGTAAAAAATGACCTTATAAATATTTATGAAGAAATACAGAGAAAACATAAAATAGAAGATGAGGGATATATAATATATAAGACAAACCAAGGCACCGATGATCATATTATATATGAGCCGGATTATCTTTCGGATATGGGTTCATATGCGATAACAGGCGTCATTTCTACAAATCCCTATACAATAGAGGGCGGGCATTCCTTTACAAGTTTAAATTATAAAAATATGGAGTTCAGACTTGCAGCCTTTGAGCCTACAAAAGAATTCAGGAAAATTTTACTTTCACTTGTTACTGGTGACATCGTAACTGCTTATGGATCGTATCAGAAAGGTACGCTCAAACTGGAAAAGATAAAACTGGTAAAAAAAGCTCCTCTATATATAAGGGAAGACCCTGTATGCCCAGCGTGCCATGTAAAGACACAATCAAAGGGAAAGATGGATTTCAGATGTCCTTCATGCCACAGAAGGTACAAAAATCCTGTATATGTAGAGAAAGTCCGTGAAATAAATGAGGGATTCTATGAAGTACCTGTTATAGCCAGAAGGCACCTATCCATGCCGGTTAAACTAGCCAGTTATTTTTATGGAAATATAAACCAGAGCGGGGTTATATAGCTTGATTTGCATAACAGGAATACCCGGAACAGGAAAGAGTACATTATGTAAAATGCTGAATGAGCATGGCTTAAGATGCACGGGAATCGATGACATAGCCAGGGCTGCAGGTTTAAATAATGGGAATATTGTTGATGTAGATAGACTTTCCATGGTACATATCGATTATGATATTATAGAATCCCACTATTCACATTTACTGGACTGTACCCATGTAATTATTCTTGTAGATGATAATGAAACCTTGAGGAATCGAATGGAGAAAAGAGGATATTCCAGGGAAAAAATAAATGAAAACCTTGATGCACAGATGGCAGAAGTTATTTATTATGAATCCTTGGATAGACTTCCTGCAGATAGGATATATATGATAAATGAGTGCTCAAGGAACATTGAGGATATCTACAAAGAGGTAATTTATATAATATCCATGATTAATAATGATAAATAAATATTTTTACTGTCATATTACTGCCGCATAATAAAATTAATTAACACATGAGCTTTTATTGGTGTATGTACAAATGCGATGAAATCAAAAGTATAAATATTCGTTACATGGATGATACCGACAGGGAATTGACAGCCGAGGAAATAAGTGATGTATGCAATAGAGCAAACGGGAGTAATGATTCCATAGAAAGACTATTGAGCAAAAGCGAACAAAAACCTGTTAGATATGTGCAAATAAATCTCGGGAAGTATAAAACATTGATGAACAGTGAAGGAACCGTTCTCAAGCCAATGCCCCCGTATTAAGGTCTTATCACATATAAATTTTAGAAAATTATTAAATCCATGAAACAATTTAAATATAAACGATCGTTTTACCTGTAATGGTACATGTAATAAGCACGATTAATTTAAAGGGTGGTGTGGGTAAAACCCAGACAACAATAGCCGTTTCTGAAATACTGGCTGCTAATTATGGTAAAAAAGTTCTGATCATTGATCTGGACCCACAGACAAATGCAACAGTTTCACTGATGGATGAATCTAAATGGCTAAATATGGATAAAAAGGGAAATACTATTTTCCAGCTTTTCAGTGACAAGGTCTACGGCACCGAGCTCTTTAATCTGGAAGCTTCAATCGTTAAAAACGTATCCAATGTGAATTCAGGCATTAAGAATTTAGATCTCCTACCATCCAGTTTAAGGCTCATAGACATACAGGATAAACTACCACTGGTATCCAATTCCGGGTATTTTGTAAAGACACCGATTACAGTTCTCAAAGAATCGTTGAGTAGAATCATCGAAAATTATGATTATGTTATGATAGACTGCCCCCCGAATCTTGGATTAATCACACTATCCGGCATATATATTTCCGATTATTATTTAATCCCTACAGTACCGGATATACTTTCTACCTATGGAATCCCGCAGATACTGGCGAGAATAGACGCTTTTAAAAAGGATGCTGGAATTGCAATAAAACCCCTTGGAATCATTATATCTATGTACAGATCGAACAACAGGTTGCACGATTCAATAATAGAATCGCTAAAATACAGGGAAAGAAAGGGAGACTACCCCAGAATTCTCACACCATACATACCATTAAGTGTAAGAGTTTCCGAGGCGGCTGAGTATCAAACCGAAGTAAGTACACTGGGACAGAAATACGGATATGATCTTACAGAGAAGTATAATAATCTGGTGAAGGAGATCATGAAATATGTTGAGTAAATCTAAATCTGAGGACCTTTCGGAAATCCTGAGGTACATAGCCGACCGTCTTGAAAGTAATCCGGATCTAATCGATAAGATACATATAGATATAAAGCTCGACGAGAAAAAGAAACCGGAAAAGAGGATAAAAATAACGGAATACAGGAATGATGAGGAACTTTATAGGACACTTAAAAGGAGAAACATTGCAACCTTAAAATCCTTTATAAGGGACAATAGGCTGGGAAGAGATAGCAGCATAACGAAGTTGAAAACCAAATCAGAGCTTCTAGATTACATTAGGAAAAGACTGGAAGATAGGAATCATAAGGGTGATTCATTTATAAATAAGAACTGATAACTTGCTGTTTGTTTTTCTTATATTAAAACAGAGAAATTTCTTTATAATAATAGAAATTGTTATATTCTTTACTTGGATGAATATACATATGTTTGAATCTTCACGATCATATTTTTTGAGAACAGAGCATATTATTGTACCCATGTTCAAGGGAACAAATTCTAGAAAGGCTCTAAAAATATCATATGATATATCAAAAAATGGAGGGTCTGAAATTACTGCTATTACAATACGGGAAAAAAAGGAAAATGTTGGTGCATACAGCCGATTGAATCTTGTAGCTTCAGCCTATAATGAGGGGAAAAAGGCAGGTATAAAAGTTGTTCCAAAGATTCAGACATTTGAGGATATAAAAAAGGGAATAGTAATCGAAACCTCTGGGCATTATTACGATCTTTTATTCCTGTCCACAAGAAAAAGATCACTTCTTTCAAGTTCCATATTCGGGAATATAGGTGATTATATACTTAAGAATTCCACAATACCCAGTGCAATACTGAGCTCCAGTGACCCGGATCGATCCTATAATAATATACTGATTCCTCTGGCTGAATCAATAAATACCAGAGCTGCTGTATTCTTTGCCATGTTGATAGCAAGAACCTATGGTTCTCATGTAACAATTTATGATTTGAGAAAATATGACAGGACACCAACACATGGCTTTAAAATGCTCATGAATAATCCTGGCATGCTCTCTGAAAATAAACTTAACATTACCATAATAAAATCCGGTGAACATAGTGGTATCAAGGAGGAAATAGGCAGTTATATCAGAACGGAGAGTCCGGATTGTATCGTTGTAGGCACCAGAAAATCCCAAAATTATAGGATGACATCAGATATTAAACTTCTCATCAAGGATCCTGATACAGATGCAATTCTTATCAAAAAATAGCTGAACAAATATTTTATAATTGTTGGCAATCAATTAAAATGAATTATGAAAATGAAAGGAATATTGTTTTAAATGCCTGCAGGGAAATGATTAAAGGAAATTTAACTGTGGGTTCCTGGGGCAATATCAGTATGAAATGCCATGATGGGAATATCGCAATTACACCCAGTGGCACAAATTATGAGAAAAGTAAAGCGGAAGACATGATAATAACTGATATAAATGGCAATGTAATAGAAGGAAAGCTTGCTCCATCCAGCGAGAGATTGATGCATTATGCCATCTACAAAAAAAGGCCGGATGTCAATGCCATAGTACACACACATTCTGTTTATTCATCGGTGCTGTCTGTAACAGATGATAAAATACCTCCTATAACTGAGGACACTGCAATGATTCTGGGAAACGGTGTTAATGTCTCCGAATATGCAATTACAGGTACACAGGAACTAGCAGATAAAGTAGTCAAAGGTCTTGATATAAACAATGCAACAATAATGAAAAATCACGGGGCTGTAACCGTTGGTAATGATATGGAACGTGCGGTTATAGCAGCCCAGGTTCTGGAAAAATCTGCTCATATTTTCATTCTTGCTAAACTATATGGGAAGGTTAATGTACTGCCCGAAAAAGATGTTAAAGAATTGAGAAATATGTCAGAAGGTTATCTTAATCAGTGGAAAAACTGGAAATAACCATGGTTGTCCATGGAAATTTACCGATTCTTGATATTGATATTCTTGGAGAGAAAACTGTTTATAGTATCCCATCCATCATATTTTAAATAAGCGTAAGAAAATTAACGTTTCAGAGTTGTGCTCGTTTAAGATATATTGGCTAGCTCTGGAATTTCTGCCGTCCGGATTCAAGAATTATTCATATCGAGAAGTATTACCGGTGGAGGTGTTATATCAGTTCCTTTGCCATGTATGGCCCTAATCTTTCATATCCATACTTTCTGAAATAATTTCTTACGCCTATACCGCTTATAACAATAATTCTTTTTTTATCATATTCTTCCAGGGATATCCTCTCTGCTTCCTCAAGAAGCTTTTTACCAAAGCCATGGTGCTGCCAGTTTTCCGATGATTCCTCACCTATAGGTACTATATTTCCCATCACCCTTATTTCCCTGATAACTGAGGATCCAAGAATTTCCTTCCTGTGTGCAAATTCTGATGGCATTCTCAGTCTCAGATACCCTATTATATCTTTTTTGGAATTTTCATAGGAAAGGAATATTTCATCGCCGTTCGCAGCCCTGTAGTTTCTCCTTATTAGTGAGTAGTCGCTATGGAATGAATCCTTTGTAATACCCACTTCCCGGCTCCTGATTTCCATGGTTTTTATTCTTCTACTTCTCAGCTCATTATCAACAAGGTTATGCAAATCGCTTCTTTTAACCCCGGCATCTATAAAATTCACAGGGATATCTCTCTGCATTCTCATAACTCTGACCCATGGTGGCATATTTTTCATGAAATATGTTGCCATCTGTACAACTTTTTGAGTATCATACGGCATGTACTTTCCCGCTTTCCAGTACATATACAGTGCAGTATTTTTAACAACCAGTGTGGGATATATTTTCAGCATATCTGGTCGGAATCTATCATCATTCATCGCCATATCAAAGCTTTTTATATCCTCTTTATAGGAAGAACCATACATACCTGGCATTAAATGGTAAAGTATTTTAAAACCTGCGTCTCTTGCCATTTGTGTTGACCTGACAATCTCTTCAATTCCATGGCCCCTTCTGTTAAGACGCAATATTGCATCGTTTAGTACCTGTATACCCAGCTCAACCTTTGTTGTACCATAGGAAAGGGCCTCATCTATTTCCCTCTCATTGAACCAGTCTGGCTTGGTTTCTATGGTCATCCCTATGCATCTTCTTGAAGAAGTTTCGTTTTCCATTATGGATTCCTGCAGGCTATTTGACACGTTCTTATTCATCCCGTCGATGCATCCTTTAACAAAGGTTTCCTGATATGTCTGGCTTCTTGCGGTGAATGTTCCGCCCATGACAATAAGATCAACCTTGCTAGTGTCATGTCCTATTGTTTCCAGCTGTTTTAATCTATTGAATGTAATATTATAAGAATCATAATAGTTATTTTTACCCCTGAGCGCCGATGGCTCGTAGCCTGTATACGATTGTGGGGAATTTGAATCAATACCACCAGGGCAGAATATACATTTCCCGTGAGGACATGCCTCCGGTGACGTCATTGCCGCTACCACAGCAACGCCTGAAACAGTCCTGGTAGGCTTTTTTCGCAGAAGCTGGACAAATTTTCTATTATCCCCATAATTCAGTATTTCAACATCACTGGGAACTACATCTAAATTAAATTTTTTAGATAATAATAACTTCTCTTTCTGAAGTTGTTCTTTGGTTTTGATATTACCGTTAGCTATTTCTGAGGTGATTTCCTCATAAAAATCCATCTAAATCATTATTGTTTATAATTATAAATTCTTATTCATTCCGGTTTCATCATCATTTTTGTGTTCCTCCATATATTTCTTGCGACCAATTGCCCTGATAACGAAAGAAAAAATTATAACCGCTATTAAAATAACAAAATCATATAATGATGGTATACCGAGATAATTGGATGCCAGGATTAATATTATTGCAATAAGAAATACAACATTGGAAAGTATAGCATATATTCGCGGCATCCTATACATATTTCTCCTCTGCCCAGCAGCCGTTCCCTGTTGACCTGGATTTCCATATGCAGTTCTTATATATGGAGATAGCACACTCATATACACAATTACTGGAATCTCATCATTCATAAAATCGTATACGCCGGTAAGTGATCCTGATCCAAAAGTCAGTGTTCCTATTTTTGAATCATCAGATTTAATATCCATTTTCTTTGTATCCCCATCCTGGTATGGTCTACTCAATGAGTAATTTCTTCCGTTGTAATTCATTGCAAGATTTCTTGAAATGGTTCCCATTTCCATGGAACCCTGGCTGATCTTATAACCGCCTGGGGCCTTATCAATATAAATACTCTGCAGTCCTGAAACATTTGAAATTTCTATGGATTTAGCACCGAGATTTGATGAATTTGCCTTAACCTCGTAAATTTCAGTATCGTCTTGATATATTTTACCATCCCTGTATGTATATTCCACATTTATCTATTGAAAATTAATATATTATACTTTCTACCATTATAAACTTCCTATCTAGATTGCTGCAGCATATAAATTATGTCTAAAAACATGCGTCCGGGAAGATGAATGGATACTATAAACGCAATGATGAGATTAAAGAGATATTCAATAAGAGAAGTGAGTTGCACAATTAGTTTCCCTCCCTTAGTTTACTGTACTCATTGTAGAAATAGACCTTTAACATCATTTCCTGTACAATATTCTCAGGCTTTACAGCCCTTACTGACTCACCAAGCATTCTCTTTATTCCTGAGAAGTGTATATGAGTGTGCTATCTCCATATATAAGAACTGCATATGGAAATCCAGGTCAACAGGGAACGGCTGCTGGGCAGAGGAGAAATATGTATAGGATGCCGCGAATAT
>JAJZZW010000046.1 GCA_021797385.1 Thermoplasmata archaeon
CTCAAAAGCAGTGGCTCTTGAAGGATTCAAGGGATTGATCACGGAAGATGTTTCACCCTTGAATATTTCGGCAGGATACCGCGTCTTAAAGAATCATGACAGGTTTCTATCCGATGTAAAGGAAATAATTGGGAAAAATCATAGCGTTCTCCTGAATAACAGGGGAAAACTGAAATTTTTCCAGGGAAAAATACCGCTTAAAATGCCCGTTTCCTTTGTTGATTATTCAGTATATACAGAAAAAGATTCAGATACGGTCAGTGCAAAACTTGCTGAGAAGGGTATAATAGCCCTGCCCGCCAGATATTTTGGAATATCAGGGACATTCCTCAGGGTATGTACTACCGGTACCGATTTTCCTGAGGCATACAGCCAGTTAATCGGTGCACTGGAAAACATGGAATAAATTTATTCCCTGCTGTAAATTGCATAAAATTCGGCTTCCGGAGTGAGTTTATCCAGAATTTTATATGCATTTTCGGCATCAATTTTTTTCCTGCTCACTGCCTCTTTCATCCTGTAAATTTTAATGAAATATCTGTGATCACCATCACCACGGGGAGGGCACGGCCCTCCGTATCCCAGCTTGCCAAAATCGTTTATGCCCTGATAATAATCATCATCTGTTATCTCTTTGTTTCCCATATTCTCTTCCAGTGTAACCATCCCGGCAGGTATATTATAAATGATCCAGTGGGTAAACAGACCTGAAGGCGCATCAGGGTCGTTCATTACTATAAAATAATATCCCTCTTCATTTCTATCAAATATCTCTATCTTCGGAGAATAATCTTTACCGCCACAGGTAAATTTATCAGGTATTCTGCGGCCTTCAGACATCCCTATAACCCTCATTTCCATATATATCAATCGAGAAAATACTTATAAATTTATCTAATTTTTATTCCCATTATAAATTCATATAATCGCCGGAGTTTTATAGAACCACCTGATCCATGTTTCTGGATAGCCTTGTGCGGAGCCTGAGAGAGTTCAGCACAACGGTAGTGGAGCTCAATCCCATTGCCAGCGCGGCGAATATTGGAAGCACATAATAAATTCCCAGGCCAAGCAGCGGTACAAGCACACCGGCTGCAACCGGTATAAGTGCTGAATTATATCCTATTGCCCATCCAACATTTTGCTTAATCTTTTTTATTGTGTATTTCCCTATATATATGCTCCTCAGAATGTTTTTTAGATCATTATTCAAAAGAATAATATCACCTGTTGCTCCTGCTATATCCGATCCAGAAGCCATAGCAACACCTACGTCAGCTGTTTTCATTGCAACCGTATCATTTATGCCATCCCCAACGAACATAACATACCTTCCATCTGCCTGCTCCTTTTTCACAATGTCGGCCTTTGAATCCGGTTTCATGGAGCAGTAATATTCCGTTATTCCCAGTTTACTGGCAATACCTGATGTGTTTTCTTCCGTATCACCGGTAACAATCATGACCTTAATATGATTCCTAATAAGATTTTTCACATCATCTTCTATTCCCTTTCTCATTGAATGCTGGATTTCCAGTGATGCCAGCTCCTTTCCATCAATAAATAATGATATGTGCCCCTCGAATCTCCTTGCTTCCACGCTTTTCCCATTAAATATCCCGCTTACACCTGTTCCGGGAATTTCCCTGAATTCCTTTATTTCAATTTTCTCTGGATTTCTATTCTGAAGATAGGAACTTATTGCTACAGCCACCGGATGGTTGGACAGCAATTCGATTGAATACAGCAATGAAACGGCAAGGCGTTCATCGCCATGTATATTGAACTGTGTAACCTTCGGCGTATTATCAGTGATTGTGCCTGTTTTATCAAATATTACTGTATCTATTTTTGAAAGCCTGTCCATGGAGCTGGAATTTTTGATCAGTATGCCATCCCTGGATGAGGCATTGGAAGAGATCAGAAGGGTGATGGGAGCCGCGAGCCCTATTGCGCATGGACAGGCTATTACAACCACCGATACAAAAACCAGCACCGAAATTATAAAATATAATGGATTTCCAAGTGATCTCAAATAAAAGTACCAGAAAATGGCCGATGATCCTGCAGCAACAAGCACTATCGGTACAAAGTAGGATGAGAATATATCCGATATTTTCTGGATTTTTGCCCGTCCCATTGCTGCCATCTGTATCATGGAATAAATTTTATTCACAGTTGAATTATTGCCTGTTTCTTTCACTGAAACTGTAATAAGCCCGTTCAGGTTGACCGTTCCTGATATTACTCCTGATCCACTGCTTTTGAGAACAGGATCTCCCTCGCCTGTAACCATGGACTCGTCCACCTCGGAAGATCCATCGATTACGGTTCCATCTGCCGGAATATTCTCACCGGGCCTTACCTGTATTATATCACCTGGCACCATAGATTCTATGGGTAAATCCACAGCTGAGCCGTTCTTGAGTATGTGTACTTTATCAGGCAACAGTGATAAGAGCGTTGTTGCGGAAGAATTGGCTTTTTTCTTCGTAAGCGATTCAATATAGCTTCCCGTGAGAATAAGGGTTATTATGAAAACCGAGGCGTCATAATAGGTATAATTAACCGGAAATAGATGGGGATCAACCGTTACCGTCAGTGAAAAGAAAAATGCTGTAAGGGTTCCCAGGGAGATAAGAAGATCCATATTGCCCATTCTATCTTTTATAGCTTCATAAGCGCCACGATAAAAGCCAAATCCTACATAAAACTGAACGGGGAGCGCAAGTATGAGCAGGACAAAATTTTTGAATGGAAAAAATAAAAGATAATCAATAAACATTACTGCAAGAGAAAATGGCCATGCTATAATGAGTTTATTTTTCAAGGCACTGCTTTCCTTCTCTGGCTTGTCGAATTTATCTTTGCAACCCTGGGAACAGAAATAATATCTGACTCCATCTTTATCTGAATATATGGTAGAATCCTCGGATACATACATTCCGCAAACAGGGTCCACAGCCATTTATTCACCTGGTATATTTTACTGGATTTTTTTCAAATTCTTCCTTACATGCTTCCCTGCAGAAGTAATATGTTTTTCCACCATACTCACTTGATATCTCTTTCTTTCCTTTCATTCCACAAACTGGGTCTGTTGCCATATTTTATGATTGATACAGGCTATTTATATATTTACCGGGCAAAATGCCTATTTCTCCATGGATTTTATTGCACTGCCGCCGTTGATATAGTCGCTCTTACAGGTATTGCAGCAGAAATACAGCGGTCCATGGGCAGTTTCATAGATTTGGGGTTTTCCAGTTATGATGCCGTTGCAGTAATCACAGTAAAGATCTATTTGCCCGGGAGTCCTGTTGATAACGCGCCGGTATGCCATATTGATGTTTGTGTATCGAATACTACCTGTCAGGGCATCCCTGTTCATTATTGCAATATAATGGCCATTCGCCAGTTCGAAATATTCTATAACTTCGTTCTGATCTATAGTATCTATATTATCAGTTTCGATTATAATATAAAGACTGTTTTCAGGTTCTTTTGTTTCTACAGTATACCTGTCTATAATATTTGCGTTTAATTTTTTTATTATGCTAGATACCGTATTTCTATTCAGTGCAAGCTTTCTGGAGATATCAAGAACTGAGGTTCTGGAATCCTCCATCAGGAGTCGTAGAACTTTAGATTCATTATAACTTATTTTATTATGCATATTCCTACAATAATAAAGCATATAAAATCATATTGCTACATTTTATTGAAAGTAAGTTATCATAATGCATATAATAACACTTTAATAATATATACAGATAATGCATTATGGAGATTCAGATAGGCAACGGTTCAATTGAAATTGGAGATAAAGAAGTTAAACTCATAGGAAACAGGGTTCTGTCCATATCGGTCACCACTGTACAGGGGCCCTGTACGGATGAAATGTGCCCGCTTATTAAAAAGTCGGCATGCGCAATCATTGAAAGTTTTTCGTCTAATAATAATTATAGAATTGAAAATCCACTAAAAATTGAGATGCCGGAAGAAGTTTATAATTCAATCAACAGGGAAAGACAGAAAATAAAAATAAAATCTAAAATCGGAGGAAAATTTGAAATTAAAGGGCTTTCACTGGTCAGCACTGTTTGAATATGTGTTTTCTGATTCGAATTTTTTCTCCGCCTTTATGGCAAAATGAATGCCTGCAAAGTACAGTGCGATCATGGGTATTGCTATTACAACCATTGTAAAGCCAGTAACTCCCGGTGAGAATATCATGCCATAGATAAGTGAACCTATAACAGCATATCTCCAGTTCTTCTTCCATGTATCCGCCGTAACTATTCCGAACCTGCTCAGGCCGACCATGAATACCGGAATTTCAAATGAAAGCCCAAAAGCTATGGTATACATAAAAATAAAGGAAACAAAGCTGGATATTCCCATGGTTACATCCGCTCCGACACCTAAATCGAAATCCGCAAAAATTCTGAATAGAATAGGTGCTATGAAATAAATTCCCACGAATGCTCCTGCAAAGAAGAGTAGGGACGCGGGTATAATTATTGACCTTAATAATTCCTTTTCACTGTTTTTAAGGGCAGGATCAATGAACTTAGACACTTCATAAATGATAACGGGCATGGAAATTATCAGTGAAATGGCCATACATGTGTAGAAATCTGCCATTACTCCATCAACGGGTTTTAGAACAAGGAGGGTTGTATTTGAGGTGAGATCGTGCACTTTTAAAAGGTAAAGTACCTGTGCACCGACATTATCCAGTGGATCCGGATATAAGAAAAGAAATCTCTGACCGAATAGGGAAATGTACTGAATCCTGAAAATGACAAAGATACCGAAGAAGAGTAAAAATACACCCAATATTCTGATTGCCCTGTATCTTATCTCGTCCGAATATTTAACCAGATAGTTCAGTAATTCGTTTTCCATATTAGTTTTGCTTGCTTTCTACTGCCCCTTCTACGGGTTTTGTTGAAGTGCCAAGTTTTTGATTGATTTCGCCGATTATCTGATCTATTGTCTTGTCTTTTACATCAATATTAAGATCTTCGGCAATCTTCATGTAATTAACCTGGCCTTTATTTACCGGTGCAGTGCTGGTTCCGTTCTTCAACTCATTTTCGATTTCCATCTGGCCCCTCTTGAATTCTCCGGTAGCCTTTCCCAGATTTCTCGCCATTTCAGGTATCTTCTTTGTTCCTCCGAAGATAATCAGAGCAACAACCGCAATTATCAATATATCCATATACGAATCAAACATCAACTATCACTGATTCATAATCAACTCTGAATTAAATATATATTTTGTTTTTATTGAATATATTCATGAAATTAAGTAAACATTTAGATATCTTTTAAATGAACATTCATGGCCAATGATAAGAACTATATTCCTGAGCCCGAGAAAAGGGCTTTTCTAAAGGGAGCAGGTCTTTCCATAGCAGCTTTGATGGTGGGAGGACTGTCCATGGAACGTTACGTGGTACCTAGCGATCGTAGCGTACCTGTAATGGATAATTTCCCCCTGGCTGTTCTGGAGGACCCCAGTGGAAGCAGGATTACAATAACTGATGTCATAGAGTATGCAGCTGCGAGTCCAAATTCAACGAGTACCCCGATACTAGTTTTCAATTATCCCTTGCAGGATGAACCTAACTTTTTGCTTGTACTGAAAGGTGTAAAGGTTACAACACCTAAAACAGCCCCTTCAAGTGGATTTACCCAGGTATCTCCATCTTCCACGGCACCCATGGATGGAATAATTTATACAAGTTACAATGGAAATAATTATTCAATACTTGCACTGAGTGGGATATGCCAACACCTTGGATGTGTACCACCATTTCTGGATTACCATCCGGGCCAGAGCATACCATTTGAGTCCAAACTAATAGGATACAAAGCGGATGCACCTGGAACACCTGCCCAGTGGCCAGATTACGGTTTAATTTACTGCAAATGCCATGGGAGCCAGTACAATCCGGTATGGGGAGGTAGAAACCTTTACAATAATGGTCCGGCATCTAGTCCTGCAAATCACTCATTGCCGCAGATCATGCTGGCGACTGACGGTAACGATCATATCTTTGCCTATGGAATAAATTCAAGCAATGCCGTTATAAGAACACATCTGAACTTCCCTGGAGGTGAAACCTATGGTTCACAGGTTAAAACCGAGGATTTAACCGGTGGCACTGCAATAAGGACGTCCAGAACTCATACCGTACCACCCACAATGTCTACAGGAGATTTGTCCAGTCCTATATCGCTGACGACGTCTCCATCACTATATCAGGGATTAAACAGCAACAGTTCAGGTGTAATATTATATAAAACCACAGTGGTAAGCAACGAAGGCGCGTGGGAAGGGAGCTTTTCCGGAAATAGCTCCAGCGGGAGCTCGTAGGTGAATTAAATGGAAAAGGCAGAAACTAACAATTATAATATAACTGATTTAATGAAGGAGGAAAAAGACTTACCTGATGGATCTTATACATTGGGATTTAAATCGGTTACAAGCAGGGGATATAAAATAGACGAGTGGACAGGTGCATGGGTTGCCACAGCACTTATTTACCAGATAGTTTCAGGAATAGTACTATTCTTTTACTACAGCCAGGTTGACCCTTATCAGTCCACACAGTATATTATATCTGATGTCCCGTTCGGGCATATAATACTGACATCACATCTTTACATGGCATATGCCATGATCGGACTGGTTTATTTCCATATGATGAGGCAGTGGTTTGTCGGTTCATATAAGGGAAAATGGAGATGGCTGCAGTGGATACTCGGAGTGGTTTTATTCCTGCTTACAATATTCACAGCCATACTTGGATACATGCTTGCAAATACTGCAATAGCAATGGCAGCTGTGCATATAGGAATTCTGTTTATGCAGAGAAGCGTGCTTGGCAGAATACTTCCCGGTGCATTCATAAACTGGCTCGAAGCAATACTGGTAGGAAATTATACCACTACAGCAATGTTTTCGCATCTCTTAGCGCTTCATGTTGCAGTGTTTTCAGTATTGATGCTTGCATTATTCGCAGTGCACTTCATGCTGTTTGAGAGATCAGGTCTGGCAAGCGAGAAGCCAAAGAAGGGAGAAATGATACCCTGGTTCCCCACAAACCTGCTATACGCAATGTTCTCAGGAATTGTAATGGTCGGAATCATACTATTGATTTCAGCCGCATTCCCGCAACAATTAACACTGGCATACGGTTCCCTGGCATATGGAACATTTCCGGTTCCTGACTGGTATATAACACCTGTTTACAAACTGATGGATGTTGCAGGTTACGGATTGAGCACTGGAGGAGTTCCATTGATAATTGGCATGCTTATATTCATACTGATACTGCCTTTCATAGATAGATACCATAATAAGGGAGTACTGGAAAGGCCATGGATTACGGCATTCGGGATATTTATGCTGATAGGACTTGCCGTTATGACAGTATGGGGATATTCACAACCAGGGCTTAGCCAGACAAGACTGATGACTATGTACCTGTGGTGGTCTATAACCTTTATTTCTTTCATAACAGTGTATGCTATGAGATTCGCAAAAAGGGATGGTGAAATAAATGAAAGTAACTAATATTGTGTATCTGATAGGAATCCTGCAACTTGTTGTTGTAGACCCTATCATGTGGTATATCACCCAGGAGTATCCGTTTAAATATGAAAGTCTCTGGGCAGTAGTGCTTGTAATTAATTTATTCATGTTCGCAGCGATTATATTTTTAATGCTGCAGAGAACAATAAAGGCGAGGGTTTAAAATGGATAAAAAATCTATATATCTGTATTACTATTCGATGATAATTTACCTGTTCGGCAGTGTGCCATTTATCCTGTATGCGGTATTAATCAAACCCATAGGGGCAATGTACCATGAACGGCCGGCTACAATGGTATCTCCGGTGTTCGGGAACTTTGCTGTCTACGAAGATGGCTTGCTGATAATAACACTGGTACTGGTCATAATATCAATTATATTATATGCTGTTTCCCTGGGGCACAACAGATCCAGAAACGGCAAGATTTCATCGAGAACAGTAATTGCGCCGATACTTCTGTATATATTCACATTTGCTGTTATAGGGGTGGCTTTAATATGATGAGAGAGAAATTTGATAAAATGAGAAAAAGTTCGAAATATATGATTGTAACAGGAATCATATTCCTCATAATTTCAATACCTACGTTTCTGGATTACAGTGCATTTCCTACCATCAATGGCCAAATAGGACCACATCAGATTGCCGGCTGGATATCATTCTTCTTTACTTTTGTTGGATTCGTACTGCTGGTAATGGCTTTCGGACAGGAAGACATGTAATTATTTTTTGTTATACTTAAAAACTTTCTATGTTTATTTTAATAAAATTTTCGATTTTATACATTAATTTGCCCTCATAAAATGGATTTTATTACATAAAATAAGATTGTATAATTATGATTTCAGTTTTTCCTGCCTATTTCCTGCGCCTTTCTGTATGAACCCAGTACTGCATTTGCAATGGCAGTTCTGACATTGGCTTTTTCCATTTCATATATGCCTGTAACCGTTGTTCCTCCGGGAGTCATTACCTCATCCCTGAGATCCGATGCAGATATACCCTTTTCCCTCATGAGCTGCATTGTATTTATGAATGTATCTATAACAAGATCCGTTGCCTGCTGTCTGGGAATTCCTGCAAGTATCCCCGCATTTATCATGGAATCTGCCATGATTGCAACGAAAGCCGGTCCACTGCCACTCAGTCCGGTAACAGCGTCCATATTGGTTTCGTCAACTTTCACATAGGATCCGAATCCTGAAAGAATCTTTTTCAAAATTTCTATATTGTTATTATCCAGACTTTTGTAACTGTATGCAGTAACGGATTTCTGTACAAGCATGGGGATGCTGGGCATCGCCCTGGCAATATGGGATTCCTTTAACATTTCCTGCATATGGTTGAGTGTGACACCCGCCATGAATGATATCACAAGCTTATTTCTGGATACCGAGCGAATTTCCTCCATGACAGAATCAGATATGCCGGGTTTTATGGTTAAAAGGATCACTTCTCCATTCTTTGCATTGTCAACATTGTTATCAAAAATTTGAAATCTTTCATTATTCCATTTCTTTAATTTTTCAAATGAACCTGAACTTAGCGATATGCTGAAATCATTCTTTATACCCTCTGCTATAGATTTGCCAACTGTGCCGGCACCTATTATTGCGACTTTCATAGTTTATAATTACGGTATATTATATTATTTTTTATACCTGCCTGTTATTTCACTCTGTATTATTACAGAGTGAAAAGTTGAAAAGTATTAATAACTTCATTTACCATCATAATTTATGTCATTGCTATTTGATATAATTGCACTTTTGATAGCCATAGTAATAATCTCATTGCCTGCCTATGCAGCATCACTTATTGTTGTCCATAAATCCACGGCAAACTTCTGGAATGCCATTGTTGTAACAGTGCTTACACCGGTAATAATCGTATTCTTCTCCCTTGCACTCCACTTTGTCTTCGCACCTCTGGCCGCTCTGGGAAGCCTTCTTGCATTTTTGATAACCTTAGTGATACTTCTATATGTATACAGCCTTGTCTATGAAATCAGTATAGGCAGGAGTCTGATTCTTGCAATAGTTGAAATAATAATATGGTTTATATTCTTCTTTATAACCGGAATTCTGGTCGCACTTCCGGGGATAATATAAAATTTATGATAAGAGAAGGATATCATTGACAACCTGGGCCGCTGTTTCCAGGGGTCCATCATGTTTTTCGAAGACAGTAAGATCATCGTTATTATCGGTTCTTTCAAGATATCCCATGGAAAGGGAGTCCATTGCAGCTACAGGGTCTCCCTGCTTTATTGAAAATATTTTTGATTCAACAGTGGGTTTTGATCCTCCTGTTATATGTGAAAGCACACGGTAAATTTCTCCGGAATTTTTCATATAATTGATATCTTTTATATCATCAATGCCCTCATATGCTATATCTTTCAGTGTATAATCCATTCCCAGGAGAGCATTGGCAATTATAACCGTTTTTCTTGCGCCGTCCAGCCCATTTGTATCATCACGGTAATCTGTTTCAGCGATCCCCATACTCTGTGCCGTTTTTACGGCCTCGTGGAAATCAACTCCGGCAATCATCTGATTCAAAACGAAATTTATTGTTGAGCTGACCTGGCCCCTGAATTCTAAAAGCTTTGATGATTTCAATGAGTATTTATTCAGATTGAAAAGTGGAACACCTCCACCCACAGAGGATTCATACAATATTTTTCTATTGTTTTTCATGGAGGATTCCATGATTTCCTTCCAGTGAAGAGCAAGCGGTGCCTTATTCGATGTTACTATATTCTTTCCCGACTCAAATGATTTTGTATACATCTTCATTCCTGCTACTCCATCTTTTGTTGCAGGTGACATATCTACTATTATATCTGATTGCAGGGAATATATCTCTTCAGGTTTTATTACCTCTGCAATCTCGTCGAGTTCCTTCCTCTCCTTATACATTAGAACCTTGTCAAGATTCAATCCATTCTTATCATATACAGTAGTTCTGGAATCAGATACAGATATGACTTTTATATCTGCATTGAACCTGGACTTAAAATATTCATGATTTTCATTCAAAATACCAACAGCTGCCTTTCCTATGTGACCCAACCCCACAAGAGAAATATTCATTGTTGTTGATTATAACTTATTTTATAAAACTTATTGTAGAGTTTTATCAAAAAATCAGATAAATTGTTTAATTGCATTCGATATGGAAAAAATTGGTTAAAAATATTAAAAATTCACAGGACGGATGCAGCTACAACCTGATCATTTTCATCAACATTGATGAGTTTCACACCGGAAGTTACCCGGGACTGTATTCTGATTTCATCAGAGTTGAGCCTTATTGTTTTATTGTTCCTGGTTACAATAAGAACTTCCTGGGCATCCTGTACAGGAATGGCAGTCACCAATGAACCGGTCCTCTCACTTTCCTTGAAGATGAGGTTTCCAGACGTCCCTCTATGGTGAATGGAGAAATCAGATACCAGTGTCCTTTTTCCTAGTCCATTCTCTGTAATGCTCATAACCGTGTCATTATCGTCCACAAGGAATGAATTTATTACCTCTGCACCACCCAATTTCATGGATTTTACACCGCGGGAGGCGCGGCCTGTTACAGATACCTCGTCACTGAGGAATACTGCTGCCTTATTGTTTGAAGCGGCAACGAATATTTTTGATGGCTTTTCCAGATCCATTACTGAAACAACTTCGTCCTGATCATCGAGCTTTATTATTTTCAGTCCGGATTCACGCATATCCAGTATTTCCTTTACCGGAGTTTTTTTGATGAATCCTTTCTTGGTTATTATGATCAGATGATTTTTCGGGCTTTCCGGGGACTTCATTATCTGCTTGATTTTCTCGTTTTCAGCCATTTTCAGGAATGTACCACCGATGCTTCCCAGGGATGTTCTGGATTTCTTTTCTATGGTATATGCCTTGGCTTTCAATACTCTACCTGTGTTTGTAAAGAAGTAAATCATATCATGGGACATGCAGGAAAGTATGCTCCTCACAGTATCCTCCTTTCTTGTAGCTGTAATTGTGCCCTTTCCTCCTCTCTTCTGTACATTGTATTCTTCGGTTGAAACTCTTTTGATCAATCCATTTTCGCTCAGTATCATTATTGATTCCTCATTGGGTATCAGATCCTCGTCATTCCTTGAATTGATATCCCTGTTGAGTATGCCTGTTCGTCTTTCATCACCGAACTGCTTTTTGATTTCAAGGGTTTCCTGCTTGAGCACATCACGCCTGGCAGAATCATTATTTATAATCAGGTTCAATCTTTCTATGTTCTCTTTTATGCTGATGAGTTCTTCATTTATTTTTCTGATTTCCAGGCCGGTAAGCCTCTGCAGCCTCATTTCAAGTATGGCAACAGCCTGCTTTTCTGATAGATTCAACTGTGACATCAGTGACGTTC
>JAJZZW010000047.1 GCA_021797385.1 Thermoplasmata archaeon
GCTGGTAAAAACAATGAATCTTGAAAGCATGGTAGAAAATTAGTGCACCCACAGTACAGTTGGTGAAAAGTCTGGAAAAATAGCATTCTGCATTCTACAAAAATAAAATAGATGTAAAGTCACGTAAAATATAACAATAATGGATAAACACATAATTATTATGGAGAAGAAAACGAGAAGTTGCCTTAAGGGATATGCTGCAATCCTGAAAGTTCTATATATTACAAAAAATTTACGTAATGTTTAACATATTTGGATTATGCAATTTATTAGACACAGATTGTCCTGGAATTCACTGGAATTTAAATACATTTATTTTCCTACAATCGGTGCAAATTTCGGTAAGGTTGTTCTGAAATCTATATTTTTTGAACTCTACTTTACGGCATATAACAATATCAACTCCAAATTTGATTTTGCAGGAAAAGCGAATTTCCTTAAGTATGCAAATCCATTGAGGCAGAAATACTTAAAGCTATAAAGAAAAATGAAAAAATTTTATACTAGTGGACAATAAAATATTCATGAAAACGGGAATAACATGGCATGGACATGCCGGATTCAGCATTAAAGGCAGCTTAGACATACTTATAGATCCATTTTTCACTGGAAATCCACTTGCCAGGGAGGCTGCGGAAAATATGAAACCCGATATTATCCTTCTGACCCATGGTCATTTTGACCATTCAGGAGATGCAGTAAAAATTTCAATGAAAAACGGTGCTCCTGTTCTGTGCTCATTCGAACTTTCCGAAATATTAAAAAAGGAGGATGTAAAAACAATCGATATAAATCCTGGCGGAACTGTGGACTTCAAGGGTGCAAAAATAACGGCGGTTCCGGCAATACACTCTTCAAGTTATAACGGGTTGTATGCCGGTGAAGCAATGGGTTTTATCGTAGATAATGGGGATATTAGAATATACCATGCCGGGGATACCACATATTTCAAAGATATGGAACTTATAAGAAAACTCCATAAACCGGATGTTGCCATGCTGCCTATCGGAGGGCATTATACAATGGATATTGATGGTGCAGTGGAGGCAATCAAACTCCTCGATGTAAAGAAAGCCATACCGATGCATTATAATACTTTTCCGCCAATCGAGGCAGATGCATCAGAATTCAAAAGAAAAGTAGCATCAGCTGGTTCTGAAGTTATAATTCCTGATGTGGGTAAGAGTTTTCGATTATAATATATGTTTATTTATTTCCAGCTATTTTTAATTTCCTTATAAGCGTGCCTGTTGAGTAAAAACATTCTGAATAATCGAAATTGCTACCTCCTGCAAGGGATACAGGATCGATAGTGTAACCTAGGAATAGTTTATCCTTAATTTTTTCATGTTGCCTGAATATGAAATAATTTACCGAGTTTCTCAGAATAGACTCAGCATAACTGTTGAAATAATAGTCATTGACGTTCTGTGTAACCGTGATCAGGGATATTTTGTTGTGTCTCCCATTTCTTGCCAGCATATCAACCATTTCGGCATTTTCAGCATTCTTAATAAAAAGATGGCTTTCATCGATAACTACTATTTTATTACCCTCCCTGTTCTCGGCCAGGGAAACAGTTAAACTGATAGCAAGTCTGAAAAAAAGATCCCTGAAACGTGTATCCCCGTAATCAAAACGAAATACACATCTGTTCCCTGAAACTTTTACGGGCTCACTGAACAGTTTTCCGGTTAGAAAATTTTTATTGACTGAATTATATGCATTATATTTTATAATTTCTGAAACAAGTTCACTGAAAATTATATCACCACTCTTTTTCTCAAGAAGCTCCATCAATTGCGTGATTTTATCTGAAGGTATACCGCTGATTTTTTCCATAACCTCAGGAATAATATTCCTGATTAATCCGGGGCCAATGGTAAAATCTGGATATTCCCCTGATCCAAGTTCTATAATCTGGTTACCACTGTATTCCTTTAGGGGATCTATAATAAATACTGATGAAGAATTTATGAACCTATTGAGTAACATACCTGTAAAGTACGATTTTCCAGATCCAGTTTCGCCTGTTATCGCCACGTTATACGATGGTCCATGGAAGAGATTTAAATACACTTTTTTACCGGTTATTAAATTAAAACCTAGAAATTCCCCTGAATTCTCTGGTATTGCAGTAAATCCACAGGGAAATATGGAGGAAATAGTCTCTGGATCCATTATATATTTTTTACCCTGAGTTGCAGTTTCTAAAGGATTAAAGGATGCCTTATTAAAAAAATGAAATCCTCTCATTTTGAAGCCTGCAGATTCCATAGTTTTTCTGAACCTGTCACTGTATTCCCGTAGCTGTGCCGGGTGTTCTGATAAAATTGAAAAGCGAATGAATATATTATAAAGCTTATCCTGCCTGGAGAGGTATTCGAGAGATGATATCTGCTTCTTTAGCAGTGAGGCGTAGTGCCCTGATTTTGTGTACGATAATTCTGCCTTTCTTGAGGCCATCAACCTTTTGAGAAAAATATCTTTTTCTATGATCGGCTTCAGTTCCATATTCATCTCGATCATAAAGCCAAGCTTCTCAATAATGGACTGGTAAAGAAAATCTGAAGAATATTCCGTGTCCAGAACATCAAAATACGCTCCATATAAATCATCCTTTTTAAAGTAATTTGAATTGGTACTTACTCTGGTATAGAACAGAGATGAGATTAATTTTTCGTCATCAACTAACCGCGCTTTTACTGAATTTCCAGATGTAAAAGATGGAATATTCTCCCGTATAATATCAATTGCATGGTTAAAACTGCTCCTGTTTGATTTTAGGAATATAAATGTTCTGTAGTAGAAGGCATCTCCGATTTTTTCTGCCCTTGTTTGTACAGTTACATTGCATGTAATTTTATCAAGCATCCGTGCTATTGCCATCATCTGTATTCCCTTTGCACTATCAGTGTAAAGCTCTTTATTTTCTATCTCTATAACCGTGAAAATAAATTTGCCGGAAATCCCATACAATTCATTATTTCTGATAAATTTTAAATCAGAGGCTGAACTTTTAAAGTACAGTTTCCTCAACGAATATATATTTCCAGGTTCGAATCTGAGCAATGCCATAATAATGAAATATACGATTCCTGTTATTATTGCAAGAGATAAGTACCCGGTTGATATAATAGCCACAATCGATATGCCTGCTATAATTATTATAAATTTAACCAGTGATATATTGTAAATATAGGATTTGAAATTATATACATTGGCAGGAATCTTAATTTATCTCACCCTTGCTGTTCACTATTTCCGGTATCAGTTCCTCTGCTAAATTTGGAATAGACATAATGGCATTAGAATCCCCACTCAATATGTTTTCTGGGCTAAATTCTCCCATATTTGATGATATATCCGACATTATAGCGTCAGATTCAAGAAAATTAAAACTGCCCTGGAAATATCTGTATATTTCTGTAACAAAAAACAGCGGTGCAGTTGCTGCCACATATATCAAGCCTATGTCAAGGAATGGATTGTTAAACATGCCCAGTAAATATAGTATAATTATGGAAAAGAATGGAAAGAAAGAAATTTCAAAAAATATTCTGTAGAATTTAAACACGTGCTTTTCACTTCCAGGAAATATAAAAAGTATTGAAGCTACAGGAATGAAAAGGATAAAGAAAAGTATGAGTGCCTGCCTTATTATCATGACACCGAAGAGAAGGATTATGGCAAGCATATATGAGCCATTGAGCAGTACTGCCATGATCTGATTATCCGGCGAAAGCCCGGATATACCAATACTATACCAGTCAGGTTTCAAAGTGTAAATACTACTATAAAACACCAGTGATATTTTCAAAAATATAAGGGATATCTTATATGATTCAAAAAATAGAATAGATGAAATCATTATTTTTATCAAAAGTCTTGTAGCTGGATAAGGCCTGATGAAAGAGTTATAAACCAATGTAGTAACAGCAGATAATAGAATGACGGTGACAATAATATCTGAATAAATACTATTGAAAAGGTAATTGTAGAACGATAAAAAAGCAGGATTAGCATTTATAAATTCTGTATAAGAATATTTTGGATTCAGACCATAGTTTACAGTAATATGCCAGAGCAATATTACAGATGATCTTGCGATTTTTGTAAATATCCTTACTATCTCTCCAAAAATGGCTCCATAATTCATATTTTCCCTGTTACCACATAGTTAAACACTGTGAATAAAATACCACTGATGGCAAGGATATATATCACTGTTCCTATAGTTGCATTTTTCAGTTTCTCCCTTGCCATATATTTTTTATTTTCATCAGTACTGAAAAAACTCAGGGCAACAGGAATCCATAGAATTGTAATCAGTATAGCAGATACCGATATGGCTATATCATCTATCCTGCCAAGCATTGCGTTTATGGATGCTACTGCATATTCAATTAACATTTTTGGTAATGGAAAAAACACTATAAAATATTAATTATATTGGAGCATTAATAATATATTTTTCAAATAATAACTTTAGAACAGTTTTTTCTGTCTGTCTGCAAGCATCTTCACATGATCCGGCAATCTCAGTTCATTCCTTATATATTTAAGAGTTTCAGGTGAGAAGCCTTCATAATGGTTGTTGGCATAAATAAAAGCAGTATTTATTCCATAACTGTTTTTCATAATATTGTCCACCCAGTTTCTGATTTCTTTATGTCGGTTGATTCTGATTTCACCCAGTTGACTCTTATTTAGTTCCTTATTTCCCAGAAAACGAATGTATAGGTTTTCCGTGGTTTTTATCAATGGCGGTCTTACATAATCAAGAACGGGCCATGCCATTGTTATCCCGTATTTTTTCAATAGTGAATACGTTTCATTTCTGAACCAGGAGATATGTCTGAATTCAAGCGCAAATTCAATATCCTGAGGAAGCATTTCAATAAAACCTTCCATGATTTCTAGGTTAAAAACAAAATCAGGCGGTAATTGAATAAGTATAATTCCAAGTTTTTCCCTGAGTAATAATATATTTTTAAGGAAAAAATCAAGGTCATTTTTACAGTTTTGCAATCGATCATCATGTGTTATTTTTTTCGGCATTTTCGGAGAAAAGATGAAATTTTCAGGAACTGAATCGTACCATTTTCTCACTGTGCCCGCACCCTGGGCAGCGTAGAATGTGGAATCAATTTCTACCGTGTCGAACAATTTTGAGTAAATTTTCAAAAAATTATTTTGGGTCTCAGAGAGACCATATACTTTTCCTCTCCAGAAATCATAACTCCAGCCCGAGCATCCGGTTCTGAATTCCATATATCAATATGTGTGATTATTTAATAAATTTATACTGATACTACTGCTAACTATTATTACCATTTTCCTGAGAGTTTAACTATATTTGTATAAAAGGCTATTTTTCTGGATTCAGTTTTATCCGGTTTTCCATTATGATTTGGCTCTTCCCTTACGAAAGAAGGTTTGCCGAATACTTTAACCGGAAATGCATCTGATGCGTTGAAATTCATGGCATATTTACCCTTTATTGCTATTACCTCTTTACCCAGTTCCTTAAAATCATCCGCCGTAAAATTATGCACGTACCAATTTTTCCCGGGATAAGGAGGGTCGATGTAAAAGAATGTATCCGAAGAATCATACTTTTCTATTAATCCCCTGAAGTCCATATTCTCTAGCTTCATTTTTCCAATTAAATGTGAGGCTTTAATTAGATTAGATACATTTTTGCGATACGTTCCGTATAGTGATTTATCCTTTTTGCCGTATGTTTCCCCCATACCTCCGAAACCAGAATTAAAATTGAAGAAAATTGAAAATGCTTTTTCAACTTCTGGGTCTTCATTGTTCAACACAATTCTACCATCATAGTAATCAAAAAATAATTGTCTATCCATTGCAAGTGCGTTTGCAGCCCTGTAGAAGGGGGGAAAGTGGGTTTTCAGGGCTGTGAATAATATGTAAAGATCTCTGTTAATATCATTGTAAACTATATCCCTAGAACGGATATTTAATGCAACGGACCCCGATCCGCCAAAAACATCAACGAATATACTGCATCCGCACTGATCGTATATTCTCTGGATATCCTCCACTACGCTCGTTTTTGATCCAGGATATTTCATTATTCTCAGCATAATTACCGGTAAAACTATATGCTTTATTATTATATAAGAAATAAAGTATCTTATGTTTAACGAACTAAGTTTTTAACATTAAAAATGGAAATTTCCCCCGGATGATAGTGGAAGCATGTTATTTATTGGCGCAATTTTTCCCTAATATATAAATATTGAAACTGTATGCTGTTTTTATGTTTCTACCTGTCCTGAACGGTATATATACCTGGCGCACACAGGATCCTGAATATGACTGGGAAATGGTTGGACACTTACTTTCAAAGGATGAAGAAATTATTCTTGTGGATCCGCCTTATGTGCATGGGCTTGAAAAGGCATTGCCCTTAATTGGAAAGGCTGAAGCAATAGTACTCACAACGGCGAACCATACCAGGGGTTCAAGATATTTATCATACAAACTTCAAATACCCATTTATGTCCCTTTGCAGGCTGATTCTCTTTCCGTTTCCCCGAAAAAGATGTACGAAGAAAAAGGCATAAATAACTACAAAATTTATGAAGAAGGGTCCCTTTTCTGGTTAAAGACTAAGAGAGTTACAGTGTATAGGAATGACGGTGATAAGATACCATATCTTGATGAAATGATTCTCATTGACGAGAACAGGTCTGTCATAACTGGAGATATTGCAATGGGATCTTATTCCGGTGAATTACTTACTATAAATCAGGGTTTTACTGACTCTCCGGATGTTAATCTGTTTTCCCGTTCCCGGAATGTAATAAGAGATCGTTTCAGCAGGTTGCATCTGGATAACCTCCTTTCATCCCACGGGTACGACATAATAGGCGATTTAAACGCCAAAATTTCATGAAATATTGTACGGTTCCCATAAAAATAAACTTACATTTTTAGTATGTTCCATATTTTTATATACTCAAAACCCTTTAATCATTATGGACGATTCATATTCATATATATCGAACATTTATGGAAAGAACCATTATGATATAGACCTTCCTTTCAGGGAGATAGTGGAATTTTATGCCGGGAAAAGCGTGAATCTTTCTTCTCTGGGCGCCTATGCGGGAAAACAGCTCTACGAAATCACTGATTATATAGATAAAATATCCCCTCCTGTACTGAAGATGTGGGGAATTGACAGTAAAAGGATCGATAGTGTTCTGATAAACTCGGTAGAAAAGCACGCACTAGAGAAGCTCATTAAGGAATTCGGAATAAACAGACCGTATTTCCATGGAAAATCCATCATAGACCATTATGCCATGGGCTATCTTGTTGCAGACCCGGGCATATACTGCATAATAACACTTACACACCAGACGGCGTATGCATTGCATAAGTATGCCCCTGATAGCTTCAGGGATTACGTTTCCGGATTAATCGGGGACTCCAGTAATTTATTACTTGGTGCAACATGGTTTACAGAAATACAGGGTGGAAGTGATCTGGGTGCCAATCAAACAGTGGCAGAACCCGGAAATAATTTATGGTATCTTAAGGGAGATAAATATTTTGCCAGCAATGCAGGCCTGGCAGATGTATCGCTAACATCGGCCTTTCACGGCAATAACCATGGTGCCAAGGGTTTATCACTTTTTGTTCTTCCCCGGAAAAATAGTGAGGGCAGTTTAAACTATAGGGTAAGAAGACTCAAGGAGAAGAGTGCTACAAAAAGTGTGCCATCTGGAGAGGTAGAACTGGAAAATTCAGAAGCAAAGATGCTCGGTGATGCAGGAAAGGCAATTTATTATATCACCGAGGACCTTATGGTCTCACGGCTGGATAACGCTGCAGCTGCGTGTGGAATAGCAAGAAAGGCATACCTGGAAGCATATTACTATTCAATGAAAAGGAAAACTTTTGGATCATTACTTCTAGAGCACCCCGGAATAAAAAGGGACCTGCTGGATATGGAAATACTTCTAGAGGGTTCCGTTGCACTAACGTTTAAAACCATAGACCTTTTCGATAAATCAATAAAAACAAAACCACCATACGATGATGATTACAATTATACCAGATTGATGACCCATATAGTGAAAAATATTACAGCCGAATCTTCATCCATAATTACCCAGATGGCTACAGAACTTCATGGAGGAATCGGATTCTTGTCTGAGTTCCCCATAGAACGCTGGCACAGGGAGGCACTGATAACTCCAATATGGGAAGGTGCAAGCAATATACAGGCTCTGGACATGTTAGAAGCAATCATGAAGAAAAAAGCACACATCAAAATGTTGCTTGACTTCCAGGATATAATTTCAGATATAAGTGATGGAAGGGAGACCGCAGATTCCTGTTACATGCTTCTCCGTGACAGTATAGACAAAATTCTATCAATGGATAATAGTCAGGCCCAGTTCCATGCAAAATATTTAATGGATATAATGGGAAATTCCATGGCAGCTATTCTGCTTCTCCATATCGGAAACGAAACAGGTAACAATGATTTTATAAAAGTAGGTAAATTATATTTTCAGAGATATGTCAAAAAGGAAGATTACGATAAGGATGCCCCTGAAAGTGGTGAATCACTGATACACATTGAAAGGCAGGAAAGGAGCCTGAAAAATTAGGTGGTAAAATGGGAGAAGGATTTAATGTAATAAAGATTCTGAGACGGGCAGCTGTTCTATTCCCTGGAAATAAAGTAATAGCTGAAAAAACAGTAACATACCGGGGACTTTATGAGAATGTTTCTAAAATATCTACATCTATGAATAAAATGGGAATCTCAAAGGGAACGGTGTTTGCTGTTGCAGATTATAATTCCCTAGAATTCATGGAACTCCTCTTTGCAGCCAGTATGACAGGGTCAATAATATATCCAGTAAATATTAAACTGCCATGGAATATGGCAATGGAAACTGTAAAAGAATCAGGTGCAGAATATATGTTTGCATCGGATGATTTTTTAAATGCAGGAATAGGAAAAGAATTCCAGAATGATCATGTGATAGCACTTGGAAGGAATAATAAATACACTAAATTTGATGAATTGCTGGTCAGTGATATGCACCGTGAGGAAATCACTTCTGGAGTAGACAATTATTCCATACTCTTTACCTCCGGAACCACGGGAAAGCCGAAGGAGGTACTTTATACCAATGAAAAGGCAGCTAACGGTGCACTCAGCATACTCTATCAACTGGGTATGTTTCAATCCCCTGCCTCCCTGAATTACAATGACACAATACTCTCACTGATTCCATTTTATCATATATGGTCATGGGGTTCTGCCTTCCATGCCGCATATCTTGGGGCAAATTACGTAATAAACGGGAAATATAACCCGGAAAATATTCTCTCTAATATAAAAAAACACAAAGTTACATGGTTAAATGCCGTACCAACAATGGTTTATGATTTGCTCTCGCACGATACTGAAAATCATTTGAATGGAATGAAAATGTTGATAGGCGGGTCGCCCATTAGCAGTGGCATAGCCAGAAAACTCAAGGATAAGAATATAAAATTCTCAACTATATATGGTGGTACCGATATGCTGGCAACGTCCATATCAATTGGAAAAGAAAATGATATAGAATCACTGCGTTCTGTTACACATCCGGTTCCCATGGTCAGTGCATCTGTAAGGGATGAATCAGGAAAAATACTAGGAAATAATGTCATAGGGGAACTATGGATTAATGCCCCTTGGCTGCCAGGTAAATACCTTAATCGAAAGGACGAAGGGGAATATGACGACGGATGGTTTAAGACAGGTGATGTGGGGCTTATAACAGAAACAGGGGGCATAAAAATACTGGACAGGATTAAAGATGTTGTGAAGAGCGGCGGTGAATGGATACCTACATCCATTCTTGAATCCATAATATCCGAATTTCCCGGTGTAGATATATGTGCTGTAACTGCTATTCCAGATGAAAAATGGGGAGAAAAACCGGTTGCCTGGATTAAAGCCTCGGAAAATATAAATACTGAGAAATTAAAGGAACACATGAATTCAAAGGTGGAATCCGGGCACATCAAGAAATGGTGGATTCCAGTTAATTTCATCTTCATTGAAGAGATACCCATGACAAGCGTGGGAAAAATCGATAAAGCAAGTCTCAGAGTCAGAAAATATTAAAATTTTATCTTTATTAAGGGTATAAGCACAATTAATATAGATATAACTGCTACAACAATGAAAGCCAGCCGGAAATTTCCATAAATAGAGAAGAAATATCCGATTATGAGGGGTGATACTGTACCTCCTATCTGGGAACTGAAGTTGAGTATACTGCTTGCAGATGCCAGATTATGATCACCGCCGCTGAAATCAGATGCCATGCCCATGGAAGGTCCAGCATAAAGTCCGTAAAGCATACCAGAGAGGAATGAGATTCCGAATATTACAGCAACAGGTGCATAGTTAATATATATTATTGTGGCTCCTAGAATTATTACCGGAATTATAGAAACCAGTGATTTTCCACGTTTTATTTTTGAAGATATCCATCCACCTACAGGTGATGTAATTATACCACCTACTGCCGGAATCCAGGCATAGAGATACGCATCGGGATACGGTACAATATGATCAAACACTATGAACGTTGTAAAGAGAGTAATAAATCCAATATACAGGAAACCAGCGGAAAATCTTATCATTGCAACGTAAAAAATTTTTTTATTTATTCTGGTACGAATTTTGGTTTTCTTTTTTTCAGGCTCCTTTATAAATATAAAATTAATAATAGCAGCAATAACCAGAACTACCATAATGGAAACATAAAGAAACCTGAAGCTGATATTCAAACCCCTCAGGATAAAATATTCACCAAGTGAAGCACCGATAAAAAACCCGGTTTGATAAATTCCAATAAAAGTGGACCTTCCGGATGCAGGAATCCATTTCTGTATAGTTGATGTATCTGAAACATATACTGTTGCAGAAAAACATCCCAGGAAAAACTGAATTATAAGAATTTCCGAATATGAATTCTTTCCAAAATAAAAAAAGGAGAAAACTATTATCATCAAAAGGAACGATAATTTAGCAACCCTAGCTACTCCTATACGGTCAGCGATTATTCCTGACGGAATCTGGAACACCGTGTATCCGATCCAGTAAGAAGTTATGAAAAGTGAGGCCATGTAAACGGATATGTTTAATGATGTAACCAGGAGAGGTATCAATACAGGTATAAAAAATCTCAATGTAGAATTCAGAGAAAACGAGAAAATCGAGCTTCCCAGTATATACGTAAAACGGTTTATCCTAGCATTTTCTATATTTTCCCGCATTTAAAAGTTAAGTGTGAAATACCATTAATAATTTATCAATAAAATATATATCACAAAAGAAGGTCAATGTAATTATTTCATGGAGTATATATCCAGTGAGAATAATTATAGTTTATTACCTACATTTTTATATTCTGATTCATGAACCTCGGAATCCAGCTTTTTGCAAATGTGAGGCTGCGTGAGAGTTTCTCAAAGCCTTCCTTAATCCTGCCTTTCAAATCATCTTCAGAATTTATTGCAGCAATAGATACAATTCTCTTCACGCTTTTCCATATGAATTCTATGGGATTGAGATCCGGTGAATAGGGTGGAAGGAATATGAGTTTTATATTCAATGACTCTGCACTCTCCTTCACGGCCTTTGAGTGATGGGACCTGAAGTTGTCAAGTATAACTATAATAGGCCTTTCAGGATTGGATTCCCTTATGGTTTCCAAAAACAGGATAATATTCTCCTTCTTAGAATGGTCCTGGAATCTTACAACGCTGTTTCCATTTATGGAATAGA
>JAJZZW010000048.1 GCA_021797385.1 Thermoplasmata archaeon
AAAAAAGTATGGAACAGAAATCTGAAACCGGTGAACAGGAGACAACATCCAGCAAAAATGAAATTAAAGAAAAATCCAACATCAGGCTTTATATTGAAATAGGTGTAATAGTTGTCGGGATTATTCTCATAGCCGTTGCTTCTATCCAGGTTAAAGGAATAATAAACACAAAATTTAATGTCTATTCGGAAATAGCATTGACGTTAAGCATCATTTTTATAGCTTCACCAGCGGTTTTATATTTTAAGAAATTAAGAGAGATGAAACCAGCAATAGTTGTTATCGCTATAATGCTTGTTGGTATTCTGATATTATATATACTCCTTGTGCCTTATAAATTAGTCACGGTACACTTTGGGCTTCTTGGAGATGTGATGGTTGAGTACATAATAGGTGTATTTTTGTTAATTTTTATGGTATCACATATGACAAAGGTGCATTTACTGAAAAACAGTAAATCATGAAATAGACACTAAAAATTTTTCTGCCTCTTTTATAGCTATTTCCCCAGCCCTTTCTGGGTCCTTCTCAAATATTATTTTTCCATCGCTTTCCTTTCTTCTTATATGTAGTTCATCCACTGATATTACTGATTTTCCTTCGGTTAGTGCGAATGCCGCCTCAGAGGTAGTTCCGGAATATCCATCTATTGCTATCAGCGCATCAGATGCCCTGACTATAAAAAAATTTCTCAAATATCCGACACCAGTGGGAATAGCAAGTGATAAATATTTATTACCGTTCAATCTGTTACCATCTGGAAGTATTCCTATTACCATTCCGCCTGCATCATGTACCCCTCTAGAAACACACTCCATAATACCGGCACCTCCACCACAGAAAACTGCACAATTTCTGGAAGCTAAATACTTTCCCAGGGTATAGGCAATGTCACAATGTATTTTATCTGTTATACTACCACCGATTACACCGATGTTATAATCATACATTATTATAACAGTTATTTCTTATATTTAATCATTTAATTTTTGAAATGTATAATGTAAGGTCCCTGATTGATTTCACATAAGCTATTTCTCCTTTGGCAAATGTTTCCTGTGGGTCATCGGGCACAGCTTTCCATAACTGAGAGTCAATGGCGATTTCATATGAATTGTTTTTAAGAATATTTTTTATTTCGCCGGTTTTTCCTATTATTGAATCTTTACCGGTTGCAGGTTTCCTTCTGAAAGGGTGCCTGAGCCAGAACCTGGCAAACCACGCTCCGATAAAAAAAGACACAAACGTATCAAGCACATATCCTATTATTATTATCTGGCTCATAAAAATTCAATGCAATCTTGATATATTAAATTTCATATCAAATTTTTATTGCCATATTCTATGGCCTCACTTCAGCCATTGTAGAAAAATATTTTATATTTCAATTATATTTTATTCTCATGAATAAATACCCGTTGAATAAATATTATGGTGTTGATAATATATTTTTTCCGGGTGAGAGAATATTAGCTCAATACACATTAGTTTATTTAACCGACAGAAGAATAATTTTTTCAAGGTTATTCCATAAATATTATGAATCACTCAATTATAGTGATATTGGAATTATTCAGGAAGGCATTTCACGAATTGTATACATTGAATTTTTATCGGGAATAGCATACATATCTCTCTCCATATTTTTTATGTTTTACATGAACAATTTCTATTCCATTAATTTGATATTGTTTTTGGCATTGGGCATTTATTTTATTGCATTTGCAATTATTATCAAATCGCAAAAGCTAATTATTATAAAATATGGAAATAGAATTCTTAGACTAAAAGTAGCAGATAGAAATAATGCAATTCAAATGCTTAACCGCCTGAGAAACCATGTTAGTAATTGATTGGTATACTTTTAATTGTTCTGTATTTTAATGGAAATCTATTTTAAAGTGTGCCACATTTGATATTATGTCTGGAAAGAATATCCTTTTAGCAGGTACAGGGGAGCTCGGCAAGGCACTCACCTATGACCTCCTCATTAATGGAAATCATGTTATAATTAACTCCCGTAACAGGGAAAAACTGGAAAAAATTGTATCGGAATATTCGATGTACGGAAAAGTCAATTATATCTCAGAGGAATTAAAGGATGAACAGAGTTGCAAGAATTTAATTACAAAATCGCTTGAAACATTCAAATCCATAGATTCTCTAGTAGTAATGGTTGGTGGATTCGTGGAGGATACAATAGAAAATCTCGATGGCTTGGATTCCATGATTTTGAATCATTTAAAAATTCCCATGTATATGGCAAAACATGCAACAAATCATATGGGTTATGGCTCTTCCATTATCTTTGTGAGCAATTCTTCCAGTTCAGTTAAGAATAAACCAAATCTGCTATCATATTCAATATCCAAATACGCTCTGGAAAAGGCGGCAAAAATAATGGCACTGGAACTGCAGAGTAAGGGGATCAGGGTAAATGTTGTTGCCCCAGAATATATAATTCAGAATTTTCAGATTGGTAGGGATTATATGAAAATGAGAAAATACGGCGATCTGGAGACCCCACCTGAGGATATTTCCAGTGTTATTAATTTCCTGATAGATGGTAAATCCTCATGGATTAACGGTGCCGTAATACCTGTGGACGGAGGTCATAGCCTGAAATGAGTATAGATGAATTGAATAAATGCATAATAGATTGCAGAAAATGTGAAAGGCTTGTTAATTACAGAAATACAAGAGAGATTCCGTCAAGGTATTCCGGAGAAGCATACTGGGATAAACCTATAACAGGTTATGGAGATATAAACGGTAAAATACTGGTAATAGGGCTGGCACCCGCATTCAATGGAGGAAACAGGACAGGAAGGATTTTCACCGGAGATCGAAGTTCTGATTTTCTTATATCTTCGCTTTATGAGACAGGATTGACAAATATTCCCACTTCTGATAACAGGTATGATGATTTACAATACAATAATATGTACATTACTTTAGCATTGAAATGTGCACCACCTGATAACAAACCATTAAATGAAGAACTCATAAACTGCAGTGATTTCATGTATCGGGAAATAGATCAGATGAAAAACGTAAAAGCCGTTGTATGCCTTGGAAAAATTGCTTTCGATTCCATTATAAAGTATTTTAAAACTAGAGGGGTTGATACAAAAAACATGAAATTTGGTCATGGAAAATACTATGATATTTCAGGAATTCGTTTATATGGGTCCTATCATCCTAGCCCACGTAATGTTAACACCGGATTGCTAACAAAAAATGATTTTATTTCTCTGTTCCGATCCGTAAAGCAATATGCAGGTGCGTAACATCTAATTATTAAGGAATAGATAACTTATCTTATTTCATTCTTTTTTATGGTAAATCCATCTATCATCTTCCAGATGCAGGTAGCCACCATTCCTGAGATATACTCTGATTACTTTCCTTGTTCCTGTATTTATTTCCTCATAATTATGCCTGCAAATTCTACTTCTTTTTATTATCTTTCTGACGCATTCCATTCTAGCTCCACATTTGTTCAATCCTTTTTTTAAATTGGTGATATTATCTTTCTCGTTTTTTAATTTCTGTTTTTCCTTTGTAATATATCCGGGTTCAAACCTTTCCCTTGATGAATGTTTTCTCCTGCGGACAAAGGTGGCTCTTTTTGGTATATACATTCCTTTTCTTGGCGACACTGCCATGTTTTTATCAATTGAAAAATAATATTAAAACCTATGTTTAATAAACAATTTTAATAAAAAAATCAGTAATTATAGTATTTTATTAGCTTGTCAATGCCCTCATCAAGAGATATCTTAGCCTTGAAGCCAATACCGGTCTCTGTTTTCCTTATATCTGCCTTTGTATAGTAAACGTATGTGTCCTTCATTGGATTCTCAATATATGCAGGCTTTATATCCTTCTTTAAATGCTTGTTCAGTATCTTTACCAGCTCATTCAGGGTATAGTTCTTACCTGTCCCAACATTGTAGACATTGAACTTTTTATTGTTCTCTGCAGCAAGGATTAATGCATTAACTAAATCCTCTATGAATACAAAATCCCTCTTCTGCTCACCATCACCGTATAGAACAGGCTGAATATTATAGTGCATTGCCCAGAGGAACTGTGATACCAGGTTTGCATATATCTTCTTTGACCTCTCATTGTAACCATATACTGAAAAGAACCTCATTCCTGACACGCTCATACCGTACAGGTTGCAGTATAAATTAGCTATCCTCTCCATTGCTATTCTGGCTTCTGTGTAGTAATCTGATACCTTTGGTATAACATCCTCCTTCTGTTCCTCTATCCCATTGTATATTGATGATGTTGATGCATACACTATTGGTGTTTTCCTGGGCTTTGCATACTCCAATACTGTAATTAAATCATCTATGGCATTTGCCATGAGATGTGGATTGTTCTTGTACATTGGCGATGATGAGTATATTCCTATATGGAAGATGTAATCCGGATTTATCTCATAGTCGTTGATATTTTTTACCCTGTCCTTTATGAATTCTACTTTGCCTATTGAATTATCTAAATTATGAACTGAGCCTGTCTGAAGATCATCAAGAGCATATACATGGTTCTCCTTTGCTAAAGTGTTTACTAAATTGGAGCCAATGAATCCTGCACCGCCTGTGACTAAAATTTCCTTATTCTTAATTGACATGTTGGGTAATCTGATGTTTGTATAAATAAGTTTATCATGATTTTTTTGAAATTCCCCATGGGCAATGAATTCTTTGAGTATTACAGAGGATAATTTCACGAAATGAAAATAGGTACATGTATTTTTAATAATATTAATTTTGTTATTATTTCAATTTAACATGAAAATATCATGATCAAGGACATGAGTTATTTGTCCTTTAATCTGGAAACTATAAGCCTTAATATTGGATAAGATCCTTGTATAGTTAAGGTTTAAGTGTAATTTGTAATCACATTGCATGGATGTTAGAACAATAGAAGATTCATCTGAAATTCAAGATTTTATGGATGTCATCAAGTCAGCATGGAGGTCAGAGAGTGCAGTTTCAGGATTCAAGGATACAATACATTCCATGGCATTTCACGGAGGAATAGTTCTGGGTGCTTATGATAACGGCAAATTGATAGGTATGAGTTTTTCCTATCCGGGATACCGGGACGGTTACGTATATTTATATTCACATATGACTGGTGTACTTGATAATAAAAAATATTCTGGAGCTGGCTACATGATGAAAATGAAGCAAAAAGAATTAGCTATAAAATATGGATATAAGATGATAGCATGGACATTCGATCCTGTAATGAGCCTTAACGGGTATTTCAACATCGGAAAGCTGGGGGCAGTATCAAGAAACTATCTGGACAATTTTTACGGTATTATGCACGACGGAATAAATGCAGGGTTACCCACTGACAGACTCGTAGCTGAATGGTATATAAGTGAAAACTACGACCGGTCTTTTGGTGAAGTTCAGTTTATCAATGATGTAAATGGTTTTAAAATGGAATTTTTCAATGAGCCAGAGGAAAGTATAATCGGTTTAAAAATGATATCAGATTTCTTTGCCTTTAAATCCTCAAACATTCAGGAAGCTGTTAAACTCAAGTTATTGTTGCGAAATAAATTTCATGAATTATTTTCAAGGGGCTATTCCATAATCAATTTTGACAGAAAAAATAATGCGTATATTTTTAGGAAAAACTTCAAAATTAAGGAAAAAAATATATTTGATGATTACGGTAAATCCCAATCAGGGTCTGTTTGAACCTTTCCAAGTGCGGCCTCCAGCTGTATCCTTTTTTCTACAGAAGCTACCATCTTTCTCACATGCACCACTGCATCCGGGTTCACTGAAATATCATCTATACCGGATCTTACAAGGAAATCCACAATCTCATCATACTGCGAGGGTGCCTGACCGCATATGGAAACTATCTTTCCATCTCTATGTGCTATTTTTATGAGATACCTTATTGCTCTTTTTACTGCAAGGTCACGTTCATCGAACATAGAGCTCATTTTTCCATTGTTCCTGTCTGATCCAAGAAGCAACATTGTGAGATCATTGGACCCTATGGAATACCCGTCAACATACTGATTGAATTTATCTGCAAGCACAATATTGCTCGGTATTTCTGACATGAGAAACAGCTTGAAATCCTTAGTTCTTTCCAATCCATTATCCTCCATTATCTTAACAACCTTCTTTAATTCCTCAACAGTTCTTGTAAATGGTATCATTACCCATAAATTCTTCAGAAGGTATTCATCCCTGGCTTTTTTAATGGCCTTGAGCTCAAGTTTAAAAGCTTCCTTGTATCTGTCATCGTAGTACCTGGATGCTCCCCTCCATCCAAGAAGCGGATTGTCCTCCTCAGGCTCGAATTCGGAACCTCCTTTAAGACTCTTGTATTCATCTGATTTAAAATCCGAGAAACGGAGCACTACAGGTCTGGGGGCAAAATCTCTGCAAACTCTTGCAAGTTCTGAGGATAATTTGTCAACAAAGTAATCTCCACGGCCGCTCTTGATCAGAGATAGTGGGTGCTCCCCTATTTCAGCCCATATAAATTCTTCTCTCATGAGGCCTATACCGTCTGATGGTAGCTTAGATACTCGAGCCGATAACTGGGGTTCACCCATATTTACCAGAACCTTTGTTCCTGTTATTATATCGCTGCCAGATGATACTGGGACATCAGGCTCTGGAGTGGTCGATATTTCAGTAATACCGCCCAGATATACAAGTCCATTTTTTGCGTCTACTGTTATTGTTTCTCCATCCTTCAGTGTTTCAGTGGCCTTCTGACCGAATGATGATGTACCTACTATACATGGAACTCCAAGTTCTCTGGATATAATTGCTGCATGGCATGTCAATCCCCCCTCGTCTGTAATAATTGCTCTGGCCTTTCCCATTATGGGTACCCAGTCAGGGGCTGTCATCTTAGTTACAAGTATATCGCCATCATTGAATTTTTCCATTTCATCAACAGATAGCAATACTCTGGCAATACCGGATATTTTCCCCGGAGAAGCTGGCAATCCCTTTAATATTACATCATTTTCATCTGCTTCCTTTTCCTGTTGCATTTCTTTCTCACCGTTGTTATTCTTCCAGACAGTTTCAAATCTCGCCTGCAAAACATATATTTTATGATCAAACGAATCTCTTGCCCATTCTATATCCATGCTGTTTCCATAATGCTTTTCAAGCTGTAACCCGTAATTAGCCAGCTGTATTATTTCCTTATCTGATATGGATTGTTTCTGGGCCATTACAGTGTCTACTACTAATTCTTCAGTGCCACCTGTTTCCAGGCATTTCAGCATTTTCGTCTTATTTGTTATTATTTTGTTTGTAATTTTTAAACTATTTTTATCCACATAGAAAGTATCAGGAGTGACAACTCCTCCTACTATATATTCGCCGAGACCATAACTGGATTCGACTATTATTTTTGAGTTATCCCCTGTTGAAACATCTACGGTAAACATCACACCGGATACTTCTGAAAATAATTGCTTCTGAACCGCAACTGCAAGGGCAACACTGAAATGGTTAAAGTGTTTTTTTTCTCTGTAATAAATGGCTCTGGGCGTAAAAAGGCTGGCGAAGCATTCTTTTATATTCTGAACAACATCATCCTCTCCGTGTATATTCAAATAGGTGTCCTGTTCGCCGGCAAAGCTTGCATCCGGAAGGTCTTCAGATGTAGCAGAGGACCTTACAGCCACATATATATTCTTTTCTTTTTCAATGAGTTTTCTATAATATTCCCTAATTTCCTGACCCAGGGTGTGGTTAAAATGGGAGCTGAGAAATAACTCCCTAATTTTTTCACTTGCATTTTTTAATTTTCTGGAATTATCTATATCTGTGCTTTTTATTATCTGCAAAATCTTATCGTCCAGGTCATTCTCTCTGATGAATTCCCTGTAAGCAAGACTCGTTGTAGAAAATCCATTGGGTACTGGAACCGATTTTAATTTTACCATTTCTCCAAGATTCGCGGATTTCCCACCCACTATTGGCACATCTTCTTTAGAAATTTCACTAAACCACAATATTCTAGCGCTGGATTTATCTGTCATCATGTAAATATTTACTCTTGATATTTAACTACTACTCAAAATGATAACGATTTTTCGACAATTCACGTGTATAATATATAGTAAAAGTTTAGGGACCATGAATTATGAACATGCAAAATAAACATAAATTGATTAAGAACACTGTAGTTTCAACTATTTTCAGTATATTCTGTATAAATTTATTATATGAAACGTTATAACAATAAATTTAAATATAATAAATATATAACAGATATTTACTTCAAGTGTTTTGATGTGCACAAGTTTTAATTAACATAGAGACATGATCAATTATGTTAGAAGACAAATATATTACAATACAGGATTCAAAAATACATTATATAGAACAGGGAACCGGAATACCCGTGATATTCTGTCATGGGGCAAGATTCAATGCAAGAACATATGAAGAATCAGGAACAATTCAAATCACCGCTGATAGTGGTTACCGCGCTATTTCTATTGACTTTCCTGGCTATGGGAAATCCGAGAATTTATCAGCAGATCTTTTTTCATTTATTGCAGAATTTATGGATGCCATGAAATTAGAACCGTCCGTAGTGCTTGGAGCTTCCATGGGTGGAGAAGCTGTAGTCGGCTTTGCAACAAAATTTCCAGAAAAGGTAAAAGCTCTGATACTGGTGGGAGCAGTAGGTGTTACCGAAATGGAATCAGAATTAAGTAAAATTTCTAAAATACCAACATTACTTATCTGGGGGAAAAACGATGCGATTTCCGCGTCTTCTAATTATGAAATTATAATGCGCTATAACCAATCTGCCGAATTTTCTAACATAGGCCGCCAGCATGCATGTTATCTGGATGATGCAAAAGGATTCAATGATCGCATTAAAGAATTTTTAGAAGAAATAAAATCCAAATAACTTTTTTATTAAATAAAATGTTTTAAGAAAGGAAGTATATCAAGTTTTATCCCAAAATCATTCACTGTTCGCTTTACATACTTTATAGCATAAATATTGGTGGGATTTATAATTTTTCCAGACCGAATATTAAAGATCAATCTAGATAATTTATAGTAATATCCGAATTCTTTTGATATAGCTTTCGTATAAGCATTTAGCAATTCTTCCTTATCATATTTCTTTATACATTGAAATAACAGCTCCGCACTTCTCAACGAAGGAATTATTCCCTCTCCTGTGATGGGAGAAACGGTGCCTATTGCCTCACCTATTCCGATTATATTCTCTCTTGACATGGAATCAAACAGTGGGACCATCCTTATATTTCTAGATGTAATTTTTAAGGGAATAGATTTCCTGACAGTATTTAGATCGGCAATGGAGAGAGACCCTGCACCCACATGATATTTATTACCTAGTGGAAAACTCCAGAAATATCCACGACCTCCTTTAAAAAAGTAAAAATAAAAATCCCTATGATCAGATTGATCCGTTAAATATTCAAGAGTATAATACTGTCTGTCATTCTTAGATTTTCCCAAGTAGGCCCTTGTTATCCCTGTAGCATCAACAATCATGTCCTTATTTTGTTTATCAATAGGCAAAATTTTTAAATTATTGCTCTCATCCTTTTCCAGTTGATTTTTATCAAATGTACAAAGTCCAGAAGATTCAAGATGTTTTTCCTGGAAATTATTCCCTGAGAATGTTATGTTTTTTGCTCTGGAAAGTACATATTTTTGAAAATCTACACCGATTACATCCATATATCCCTTCATAATATTTTCATTAGTTGCGTACCCGCATGGTATATAGAAATCATCCTTCTTTATATCGTAGCCAGAGACGTCAAAGCCATCATTTTTCAGTCTCCAGTATAAATATAATCCTGAAATTCCAAGTCCGGCTATTCTTATCATTTATTTCAAAACCCTATGATTATATATTATTATACTTTTTATGTTCCTATTCAAATCTTCACATAGGCAAATAAAAAGATTTAATTATACATACCTAATTGTGAGTTATGAATTTCAAAAATAATGAGGAAGATTACGTAAAAACAATTTTTTCATTATCTGAAGCCTTTGAGCTGGTGAATGAACATCAGATAAGTAAAGACCTAAACGTTTCAATGGCCACAGTATCAGAATATCTCGGTAAACTGGAAAAAAAGAAACTAATAAAAAAAGATGGGAGAAACATCGCGCTAACAAAAAATGGCTATGCCATGGCAATACCTGTAATCAAGAAACACAGGATCTCTGAAGTATTCGCCGTAAAGATGCTAGAAGTTCCTTGGGAGTATTCACATTCAGCAGTTATGGATATCGAACATACCATAGAAGATCGATATTTTGATAATTTTATTAAAAATCTTGGGAATCCAATGAAATGTCCTCATGGAAATATGATTTATAACATAGCCAAAATAGATGATATCAGTCCATTACAGGCACCCCCCGGTAGGTATAGAATCAGTAGGATTGTTTATGAAGATACACCTGTGTTGAAGAAAATGGCGGATCTGGATATGTATCCTGATACAGAAGTAGAGGTAATAAATGCAGATATAATAATATTATCCAACAGCAATGGTGAGCTTAAATTACCGTATTCTATGTTAAAAACTATAAGATTAGTGGGATAATTTAAATTTATGTCTATTTATAAGAGGTCAATTATTTAAGCACTGAGTTAAATCTATTTTTTAGCTGGTTTTACCGGTTTTTTTGTAGAAATTGTTCTTTTTTTCACAGTCATATTATTTTCCACAAGGAATCTGTACTTTTCCAGTAAGCCTTTAAAATTGTCATTTGCAGAGTTAAGGAGTTCTACAGTGTCCTCAAGTGATCTTTCCCTCATTTCATGCATCTGGATTTTCTGCTCAAGATCATAATTCTTCATTTTAATTTCTGCAATAATATCATTTTTTTCTTCTAAATTATGTTCAAGTGTGCTGATTCTTGATTCCAGCTTTTTGGTAATAAGGGTAAAATCAGAATTACTCTTTTCCATTTCCCTAAGCTTTATTTGCGTCTCTGTTATAGATTTGTTTTTTTCCTCCAGTTCCTCTTTAAGTTTAGTTATGGTGTCCTGAGATGAAGCGGTAGCATTCTCAAGATCATCCCGGAGCTGGCCATTTTCTTCTAAAAGCTTACTATTTCTCTCTATTTCAGCATTTTTCGCTTCCAGCTCCTGTCTCAGATTCTGGACCTGCTGTTCTGAAGCCTCTAGAGCCTCATTTGTATTAAGTAAGGACTGCTTGACCGATTCATTTTCCTCCTGAAGTTCTTTTTGAACCTTATTGTCATAAGCTATTTTATTTTCCAGCTCTTCCGAATGAGATTTCAACTGTTCATTTTCTGCTGCCATAGTTTTCATATTATCATGCATTCTTTCTATCTGGGCTTGAAACTCTTCGAGCTGTTTTTTAGCGTTCGCCATAATAGAATATATGTTAAGGCATATATAATTCTTTGTATAAAAGACAGACTCTCCGCATGTGTCAATAGCAGATGGTGAAATATAGCCCTTTAACATGAAAACATCATTTTCTTCTATTCATTTGTTGCATGAATTGCCATGATTGTAGTGTTATAAGTAACACATAACTGA
>JAJZZW010000049.1 GCA_021797385.1 Thermoplasmata archaeon
TTTCAGGTCCCATCATTCAAAGGCCGTGAAGGAGAGTGCAGAGTCATTGAATATAAAACTCATATTCCTTCCACCCTATTCACCGGATCTCAATCCCATAGAATTCATATGGAAAAGCGTGAAGAGGATTGTATCTATTGCTGCAATAAATTCTGAAGATGATTTGAAAGGCAGGATTAAGGAAGGCTTTGAGAAACTCTCATGCAGCCTGACATTTGCAAAAAGCTGGATTCTGAGGTTCATGAATCAGAATATAAAAATGTAGGTAATAAACTATAATTACAACAGTTTTGGCAACTTCGTCCCACTTCAATGCAATGAATTTCCGCCCTTGAAGATAGAATATGGATAAGTATCATTAGATATCATAAAGAGGTTGCTACCGCAATAACCGCTGTTGCCACAATAAGAATAAACATTGCAAAATACAATACTTCATTTTTTTTCGATAAAACGAGATCTCCCATTATTTTTTTGTTTCTTCCTATAACCCAGAGCATTACCATGGGTGCTATAAGCGTAAATACGAAGAATATCAGGAGATAGAGAACCAGTGCGATCATGCTTGAAGGATTGATAATTATAACTGCTATAACAGCCGGCAGACTTTCAAGTACATACACAAGCCAGTATGATTTTTTAGAAATGTTTAAGGATTCTGCAATTCCCCACGCGCTTCCCAGCGATATTGTAATCAGTGCAATAAATCCTGCGGCAATAATACCCACTCCAAATATAAATGGGGAAAGTGTACCTGCAATGGGAACTAAAACTTTCCCAAGTTCCTGCGGGGTTGCAAAGAATGATGCATGGGCTGCATGGGGCATTCCTGCAAAGGCCATCTCAGCTATTACCATTAATAACTCTGTCACAATTGCGCCGATCAGAGTTTCCCGGCGCATTATCCTTAATGACCTATGTCTCTTTATATTGATCCCTGCACTGTTCATATCAGTTAACTTTAAACCAGTTGCCGACGCCTGGAAGAATATCATGAACGGCATTATTACGGCACCAACGTTGGCAGCGAGCAAAAAGAAATAACCAGCTGTAGGTTTAATAAGCAGAGGATTTGCCAGTGGAGATGACACCGGCATAATTCCACGGTAGAATAATGATGTCAATAGGGCAATAATTAATACAAGAGATATTGCGAGCAATGGTTTTTCTGCCTGGCTGTACCGTTTTCTTGTAACAATCAGTATATGGATAATATATATAACCGGAATAGTATAATAAAGGGACAATCCCATTATTTCCAGTCCTATTCCAATACCTAGATATTCTATCCCATAGGTAACCATATCAGTTAACGCCATGGGCAATGCAACCAGTGATGCTATTATCTTTCCGTAGTTTTTCCTTACCACATCCCCTAAGCCATCTCTTGTTGCAATGCTGATTCTACCTGCAATTTCCTGCACTACGTAAAGCGGTATGATGAGAACCAGCATGAGCCATATCAAGCCGTATCCCAGCGTGGCCCCTGTTTGTGCCGCTCCAATATAGGATGAAGCATCCATGTCTGCCATCATGACTAGCCATGCGGGCCCAAACATGAGCAATGTATCTTTATTAAACAACCTTCTTTTTTTGCTTATAACATTTGCATCCATGCTAATCTATCGTTTTTCTTTGATTTATACTGCATCTAAAATTTTTAATTCTCTCAATTCTACTGCAGAATACTTAACAGAATGAAATATATTTAACAAAATATGCATATTTCTATGATTCTTTACTGTATTTTCCCGGATGTTGCATAATGAAAATATGGGTTTGATAAAATTTTTCTCAATGTTTTTCACTTCCATGGCAGGTAATTAGGTGTACCTAAATAAACTTATTGTGATTACAATTAATAAAGGATTCTTGGTAAGAATAGACGGATTATCCATATAATTATTTATCCAACCAATAATTATATAGAAAGTTAAAATTAGCCATAATGCAGATGTTTTTCAAGGAAGGACTGGCAAGGATAGGAAGATTCAGTACATCACACGGTGAGATAGAAACTCCAACAGTAATGCCGGTCATAAATCCAAATCTAAACTTTCTCACACAGGACGAATTGAAATCAATCGGTGTTCAGGCAGTAATAACCAATAGCTACATAATAAAGAGAACCGCATCGCTTGAGCAGGAAGCCCTAAAATCGGGAGTCCATAAACTCATAAATTTTGATGGCCCTATAATGACTGATTCTGGCACTTTCCAGAGTTATATTTATGGGGATATAGAATATAATAACAGGGAAATTGTAGAATTCCAGAAAAATATAGGCAGTGACATTATAACAATTCTTGATATTTTTACAAAGCCGCAGGATAGCTATGATCAGGCAAAGGCTGCAGTATATGAAACCTATAAAAGATTAAAGGAAGTTAACACTGAGGATTACATAATAGCAGGGCCTATACAGGGGTCTGTGTATCCAGATCTGAGAATTGAATCTGCAAAAATGATGTCAGAAGCATCATATCTGCCTATAGGTGGAGTAGTACCCCTTCTTGAATCATATAGATATAAGGACCTGGTCAATATAATTATAAATTCTAAAATAAACTCGGATTTCTCAAAGCCAGTCCATCTCTTCGGAGGAGGTCACCCCATGTTCTTTGCATTCTCTGTTCTTCTGGGGGTTGATATATTTGACTCCGCATCATATATAAAATATGCAAAGGATAACCGTGTTCTTTATACAGAAGGTACCAGGAATCTGAAGGAGATACGGGATTTCCCTGAATGGAGTCCACTTTTCAATAAATATTCCCCTGCAGAATTAATCAAAACAGATGAAAAGACAAGGTTAAAATTGTTATCTCTCCACAATCTCAAGGCAATATTCAATGAAATTACGGAAATTAAGGAGCGTATTTACGAAAACACCCTGTATCAGTATGTAGAGGAAAAATCCATGGCTCATCCCGCACTTTACAGTGCTTACCTTGAAATGATTAATCACGATCTAAAACCATACTGGAACATTTCACTGAAATCCCCTCTGTATTTTTTCAATAAGATTACATATAAAAACATATTTATCAGGCGCCTTGTGGATTTTACTGAATCTTATATAAGCAACGGGAAAAAAACATTTCTTATCAATTATAAGCTGTGGAGGCACGGATTTCCAATATCAGATGAAATAATTAATTCATATGAAACGACCGATTATAATTTCCTGATTCAGTGGAATGATATATTTATACCAATAGAGCTTGAAAACACATATCCTGTAAGCCAGATGGTCTCCTCCGGGGTTACAGATCTTGATTATATAGACGAGTATGTAAAATGGTTAAAATCAGTCAATCCTGACATTCAAACATATAATCCATCTATTTCTGGAGATTCCAGAATAAGACGATACACCCATACAAAAATAAATACTGTATTCAAATTCCAGTTCAATACAGGAATGGATTTGTTTAAAGAATCTGATCTTGTAATCAAATCACGGGCCACAGGTCATATAAGGAATATTAAGAGGGGTGATAAGATTATAGCCACCATGAGGAACGATGGCTTTTTAACGCTCTCCATTTTTGGCGGGGAACTTCTAAACAATATAATAGATTTTCCGGGTTCAAGGGTAATAGTCGGTCAGGACAGTGGGGAATTCAACTCTAAAGGATTTAATGTGTTTTTCAAATTTGTAGAGGGCTGTGATATAAACATAATTCCGGGAAATGAGGTTCTGGTTACAGATATAAATAGGAATCTCTTTGCTGTTGGACATGCAACGGTATCTGGGAAAGAGATGAAATATTATAGGGAAGGAATAGCGGTAAAGATCCATGAAGGCGTCAACAGATTATGATCATTAAAGCTGTATTTCATCTGGAATATTATCAAGTATATTGTTAAGCATTTTACCATCACTTTTTCTATTGTATATATGTGTATGGACCTACTCAAGTACGATCTGTATTTTCTCACCATTCAACCTTTTAATATTTTTCTGGACATTATCATGAGCTTCATCTCGTGTGATTTATTATTATTCTTTGGTATGAGAAAATATTTAAAACCGGTTAATGTTTTTGCCCCGTCTCTCCTGTAAAATTTTATTCTTTCCTTTCTCTGGATTCTATTGTTTCCTTTGTCAGGATTTTCCACCTCAAATATTATGTCGTTATACATATCATTATTCTTAAAATCAAATATTCTTTCAAGAAATAGCGAGCCAAGCCCGTTACCTCGGTATTCTTTTTTTACGGCAATATAATCCAGAAATAAAAAATCCGAATCATTAACGGGATCACATCATTAAAAATATTGCAGGATTTCAGTTTAGTTTTACAATAAACATCTTTTCATAGTTTTTTCTATATTCCTTTTAATATCATCTACCAGCCTTTTTTCTCCAGGCGGAAAAGCTTCCTCATAAATATTCATACAGTTGTTAAAATCATTCTCTGATTTTATTCCTAATATAATAATATTAATTGACATACTTATCTATTCTGTATTGATATATGTAAATTTTCGTTTAAAATCAATAAATTCTCATAATTGTTTATTCAAAAATTCAACAAACTCACATGCAAATTATAAAAAGATATTAACTTTGCTGTCATAAAATCTCATATTCCATACGATAAATTTAATTTGCCAATGTAATACAGTGACAATGATTAGACCGTGGATTCTGGCTATGGATCTGGACGGGACCGTATGGAACCATCTGAATATTTCCGGGGTTGAGCCACCATATACAAGAATTGATGCAACAAGGATAAAAAATCGGGACAATGTAACAGTAACACTTTTTGAAGATGCAGTTAGATTCATAAAATGGGCCAGAGAAAATGGGGCAATTACAACAACACTGAGCTGGAATAGACGAGATTATGTTGATGAAGCACTTGAAACTTTTGGTATTGCAGGCTTATTTGACTATAGTTCCACAGATCACACACCTGACAAGGATCAGAGGTTATTGAAATTAATTAATACCCTGAACGGAATGGGAATTTATATACCGGTTGACAGAGTTGTCTATGTTGATGACAGGGACATTCATATGGAAGAAATTAAAAAGAATGTGGGAAATATAGTTTTCATAAATATCTGGAAATCAACAAAAAACTATGCGGATGCCGGTAAGATTGTCAGAGAGAAGGTACTGGAAGAGGATATAACCTCACTATAATCTCAATGTCAAATTGGAAATATTTTAAATATTAAATAACTATGTAAATATAAATATGCAAGTAAATACCCCTGTGATATGGTTTAAGAGTTATCCGGATCCACAAAAATCATTTGCTGGCAGCCTATGGATTGCCATACACACGCAAATCCTCAACTATACACATATTGATAATTATATAGTAAGAGTCAATAAAATAAACAGCATAATTTCATACAAGGATTATCTCGGTTTCCTTATGGAAACTAATATCCTTGGAAGAATATCAGCTGTTGTTAATCGCAATATGAAAAAATCAAAAAACTACGAGTTCAGATTATCGCTTTCAGAAGACAAGGATCCACAAAGGGCGATTAATTATATGGAGAAAGGACGTGTGGTGGTATTTGGAATTCCATACCGGGACATTCAAAAATTTACCGGTTATGATATTGTTAGCACTGAAATTTCTGACAACATTCTGTATTACCTTGTTGCAGCAAAGCATGATGATTATATCTATACAATACCCGGCATGGCAGGTATAGAGTTGAAGGCCGAACTTCCGAAATTATATGGTGAGTATTCATCTGTAATGGTTAAAATGGGAGTGGCCGAGTTCATGAAATACTGTGAAATAAATATGGAAAATATACGAATCATATATCCAAGTGTGATCACAAAAACAGGGGAAGAGGTCAGGTCATTAAATGAATATTAGGTGTATGTAAATGTTAGAAATAAGAGGTTCTGTGACCAAAAAATATGATGCCGGGAATGATGATATAAAAACTATGATAGGGTTGATGAGAAGGTTTGTATCCGAAACCTACGGGAGTTCAATATCCATAGATCTTGACTCGGTAGAAACTATAGATAAATTACACTCATATGTAGATGCTTATTATTTGGAATTGCTTGACAACTATCTGGTTATAGGAAAATACAGACACATATTTTTTATTTCCGCAGAGCAGGTTGAGGGAACTGCAACATTCACGGGACCGGATAGAAATACAGCGATGAAAATGTTGGAAGAGGTAAAATCCCGCGAAATAAAAAATGGAGAACTAGAAATGATGGGGGCCATACCGAAGGAGCTTTCCAGAATACATGAAATTATAATTTCCATGACGCCTGTAATGGAGATACTCCGGGAACTCCTTGACAGGGGCAAAATAACCCTCGTTTCTACCGGCGCAGATGACAAAAAGCGGCTTAAATATTTTAATGAAATAAGCCAGCTAAACATTTTCAAATACGAATACAAGTACGGTGCATGTGTAATAGAGCAGGGCCCGGAATTTAACTCTATTGCGCCTGGGAATATAGAAAATTTATTTTCTTATATCATTCAGGAAAAAACAGGTTATATCTCCGGAATATCATCTGTGAAGCCATATTTGAGAACGGCATATTCTTATTATTCCATATGTTTGCTTTCCGGATCTCTACTGGAAATAAAAATGGAAACACTGCGCAGTGAGTACGGGAGACTATATGGTAAGGAGCCTGATATTTTAAAATTTAAAAATTATATAGAATCGCTCTGCACTGTTAATATCTTTCAGTATAAAAACGATAAAATAATAGGTATTGAAAAAATTTTTAAAAGATTTATCAAAAAATAAAATTTATTGTGCAGTCTGTGTATATTCTTTTTCTCTGGATATTTCTTCCATTGCTTTCCCCTTTGTTTCAGGAAGGCACAGCACAGTTATTATAATGCCTACTATGGAGAAAGCAATAAGTACGCTCATTAGTACAGACAGCCCACTCACTATTATGAATGCATCCACAAATGTACCTATAAATGCGCCTAATTTTCCTCCAGCAGCTGACATACCCGTTCCAAGTCCCCTGGTTGTTACAGGGAATACCTCTGAAGGATATACGAATGTTGTTACATTTGGTCCGAACATCATGAAGAAGTAACTTATTCCGTATACTACCAGAAACTCAGACACATATCCCGGAGTATCCAGAACAGGGAATGCTGCGAGAATCATGTAAGACACAGCCAGCATTGTGAACCCTATTATCTGTATAGGCTTTCTTCCGATTTTATCAAGTGTGAATGTTGCAAGCCAGTATCCAGGAAGTGCCGCTACCGTGAATATTAAAGCTGCATACTCTGTTGATTTTATCAGTCCTACCAGGCCGGTCTGGGTTATGATTGTGGCAAATATGTCATGGCTCATGATCGAGTTACCATAAAATGCCCAGTCCATTAAAAACCAAGAACCCGCAGTGCCTATCAGGGTTATCAGAAATTTCCTATCGGTAAAAAGGGTATACCACGGTGCATTTACCTTCTCTTTCTTCTTATCCATCTTGACATCAATGCCTGTGTAAGATTTCAGATTTGCAGCAGCTTCATCAGCACGACCCTTTGCCACGGTATATCGCGGTGGCTCAGGCATTTTTCTTCTGTAATAAATTACAATCGCAGCCGGTATGGCTCCAACGGCTAGAAGTATCTTCCAGGCATCTGCAAGAGGTATAATTTTTGTGTTTAGCAGAAATGCCAGTGCAAGCAGCGATGATACTACCAGACCTATGCTCTGCATGGAAAGTATGCTTCCTACATATTTACCTCTTGATTTTATATTTGAATACTCACTCATTATAACAGAAGACGTTGCATAATCTCCGCCAATTCCGATTCCAAGCAATAATCTCCAGAATATAAGTGCATCTACGCTTTTGAACGATAAGAAAGCACTTCCCAATGCGCCTATAACAAGCAATACCAGTTCAAGTCCGTAAACTGCCTTTCTTCCAAGGTAATCAAGCAATCTTCCAAAGGTAAGCGCCCCGATAACAGCAGCTATTAATGATATTGATGATATCAATGCCGCATCTGTTGTGGTAATAACCCATCCAACCATTGGTAGTATTGCAACCACAGTTCCAATAATAAATAAATCGTAGGCATCTGTAAAAAATCCCATGCCTGCTGTCAGAAAAGTCTTGAAATGGAACTTTCCTGAAGCAGCATTATCCAGTGCTTGATTTATTGTATCTATATTTCCACTCTCTTTGTTATCCATATTTTCCAAATAAGTATCTATCCTATATGAATAAATATTATCCATATAAATTATATATGGATATATAGGAAATATATTATTATATATTAAATGAATTTTTTGTTTCTATGTATTTGTGAACAGTCTCCATTAACATTGCCAGAACTATTATCATTCCCCCGAGAATTATATATATTGTAGGTATTTCCCTGAGAATGAGTATCGAAGCAATTACAGCAAAAACAGGTTCACCCACATAAACTACACCTGCAGCTGTAGGTTCTATATACATTAAAGCCCTTGTATTTATCAGTATTGCAAAGAAACTCGCAAAAAGTGCAGTAAAAACTATTGTAAAAATAACTACAGGTTTAGACAGTCCCGAGGGTTCCCAGCTAAATGGAAGAAATATTGTGGAAAGCAAACCGACCATTAGAAGCTGATAAAAGGTAAAAACCATACTGTCCAGAAATTTTGTGTATTTGAATACGTATGCCGTTTGAATAGCGTAGAAAATAGCACAAATAAACGTTAAAAGATCACCGAAAGCATCTACCGAACTAAATTTCAGGGAAGACATTAAAATAAGGCCGATGAAACCAACTGAAACTGCTATCACATCTATCTTATTGAGTTTTATTTTAAGATAGAGTAGAGAAATTATGGGAAGCAGTACAACATACATTCCGGTAATAAGCCCTGACTGCGATGATGTTGTATATTCTAAACCCACTGTCTGGGCATAATATGCAATGAATAAAATCACACCACCTATTATGCCAAGAACCAGATTCTTTTTTTCCATGAGCATTTTATTTTTTAAGATGATGGGAAGCATGAACGCAGCCGAAAGAAGAAATCTGAATGAAAGCAGCATTGTTGGAGTTATGTAATACAGTGATAATTTCATAATAGGAAATGTTGCACCCCATATGATCACAACAGAGATCAATAGCATAAAATAAAAGATTTTTCCCTTCATTCAAAGTTCAGTATTTCATTACTAATTAAGTTAATCCTGAGTTATATATAAATGGATTATACCAGTTTACATTAATATTTTTAACCGCCGAAAAGGAAATATTTTATCAGTCTGGGTTTTCTCATTAGAATTGAGAATACAACCCTTGCTGGATAATCTATATCACCCAGGGAATTTATTCTCCTTATTATATCCTCTGTATCTATTGTACTGTAAATTTTATTCAGCAATTCATCATTGGTGCTTATTCTTGCAAAGTATTTCTGGATAATAGAATCAATATAGAGTTCTCTCCCTATCTCGTGTTTCCACAGTTTCTGGTATTCCATAAGTGATTTTTCTGAAAAATCCTCTCTTTCTAAGGCATGGTTAATTGCAGTATAGCCATTCTTGGCAGATATTATTCCGGTGTATATCCCACCTCCTGATAGGGGTTTCACAATTCCTGCAGCATCTCCCAGCAGTATAGATCTGTTAGTATATGTTTTTTTCAGGTAGTTTATGGGTATGGGACCTGCATTGATTCCCAGTACCTGTGATCTTTCAAATTTACTGTTTATATTTTTGAAATATTTTATTGCAGTTACGTGATCAACTCCTACGCCTATTCTCGTTATTTCCCCAGATGGTACTGCCCATCCAAAAAAACCCTTGCTGTTTTCAGATCCTATAAAAACATTAACATCATCTTGGTCCTCCAGACGGAATGAAGAATCCACCTGGTATGTGGATATGAGTTTTTTAGGCCTTTCATAATCAAGTGCGTATCTTATTCTGCTGTTTGCACCATCTGCACCTACAACTATATTTGCCTTTTCATATTTTATTTCACCGTTTTCACGGTATTTTACCTCGGTGTAATCTTCGTTTACCTTGGTGTCAAGAACCCTCGCATTTATCCTGGTATCGGTTCCGGCACCGATAGCCATGGCAGATACATCTTTATCGAAATCATCTCTGTACATTACTATGGTTTTCTCTCCCTTGGATATATGTATACTTTTTCCATTGGGGAAAAATACATTGGCGCCGTGAACTTCATTGATCTTTGATTTTGATTTTACGTATTGAAATACTCTTTCTGATACAAGACCGGTGCATTCCACCGGCTTCCCTATTTCCCTATGTTCCTCTAACTGAAGTACACTGTATCCATTTTTAGATAGTAAATAGGCGAGATAGGACCCAGAAGGCCCAGCCCCTGAAATAATTACATCGTACACTCTTATTGATATTAATTTAATATTTATAACCTTACAAAACGGTTTTGCCGTTATTTACTATTCCAGTTATAATTGCACCAATGGAATATTTTTATAGCATGATTAACTACAAATAATAATGAAAATAAGAGAATTTTTGACAAGGTATAACAGGCTGTTTATACCGCTAATAGCCATACTCTATGCGCTTCTGGTATTTTCTTTGTCATTATATTACGTTTATTTACCTCTATTGATGTTTATAATCCTGATATTTACAATACCGATTGTAATGTTCTTGCTTATGCATTTCCTGGGCATGTACAAATTCAAGCCAAGACTGTTCGGTGGCATAGTAATATTGTTAGTTGTTCTCATCATAGTAGGAGGAATGTATTCTACATATTTCTATGATTTAAATGGAAAGGAAAGCAAGGATATTAACGGGACATCAATAAACGTTGATATTTCTCCATTCTCTGGTGTTGATAAGAATTATAATTTTACTATAATTACTGATTATAGAGGTTCTCTGAATAATTCTTACCTTTATATATATTCAGGAGGAACTTATTCACAGAACATCAGCTATAATCAGCTCAATCATACAGAAAAAAATGGTATAACCACAATGTACTACGATACAAAACTGCCATCTGGGCTTTATGATACAAATTACTCAATCAGCGGCAATATTACAGTTACCATGGCAGGTCCGGTGAATGTTAACAGGGTAACATTCTATGAATTCTATGTATTTGCACTAGCAGATAGATATATAGCTTCCATAGGGGTACTGTATGCAATAGGTATAACAGTAGCTTATTTTCTAAGTAAGAAAGGTATTACCAGATCTTAAATATATATTTTCAAATTTAATAGATATTTATATATAGTTATTAATTATTATATATACATGCAATCGGTAAGAAAGTTACAGCTTACGGGAGGATCAACTTATATAGTATCATTGCCATCAAAATGGGTAAAAAGCAATAATTTACAGCAGAGCAGCGAGGTAAAAATAGAGGAGTCAAGGAACAGACTTATACTGTACGGAAGTGGAAATGTTAAAACAGACGTTGAAAAGCATTTGATTCTGAATTCCAAAATGGATTCAAAAAGCATCCAGAGAGCATTGATTTCCCTGTACATATCGGGATACGATACACTTGCCATAACAAGTTCCTTTTATATCAGCGATGAAACCAGGGAAGCAATAAAAAAAT
>JAJZZW010000050.1 GCA_021797385.1 Thermoplasmata archaeon
TTCGCAGGATTCCTTGCTATGATGTTTCCAACATTCCACAGATTCACCGCTCTCTCTTATCGGGCCGCTCTGGGTGATTTTCTCATAGGGACTGGCAAACTGCTAGCAGAATATAATGGGGTGGCAGGGAAATCCAACATAAGAAGGAATCTTTCAGTGCTAATAAAATACAAAGAAACCCTGAAGGCAAATGCAATAGCAGCGGCTTATAAATGCAGTTATGATAAATCATCTAAACTGGCTATTCCGAATATAGTGTATACCAACGTTGGAAAACTGTTTGCCAATGAAAACTATACAGAAGTAATAAAAAATATAGTTGATATAGCCGGCGGAATGGTTGCAACAATGCCCTCATATGAAGATTTTGGCAATTCCGATGAGGAAAAAATATTATTAAAATTTCTCACAGCCAGAGATAAAAGCGAAACACTTGACCGGGTTAAATTATTCCAGACCCTCCGTGAATTTATATCATCCTTCGGCGCACTATACCTTGCGGGCATGATTCATGCAGAGGGGTCTATAGAAGCAAGCATTTTGGAATTGAACAGGTCATATGATTATTCCGGGAGTATAGCACTTGGAAAATACGCTGCCGGAATAGAAGACCATCTCTGAATCTGACATCATCACCGGGCTGAGGCATGGAGATTCCCGCTTCTACGGGACTAACTTGCCCAAGGTATTGGTTAGTTCCTCCACGGGCATATATTCGGCACAGTCCGTACCTATAAGTTTTTTCTTTATTTATTAATTATAAGAGTTATGCTTCCATCTCCCCTATTCACGGAAGGAGACTTCTCGCTTTCAGGTTAAAATTATATTTTTTAAATGCGTTTTCCATGGCGGCCGGATCCGGCAAGAAATTTTTTCGCGCCCTCCTGTACGGCACCGCTATCAATGGTTTTTTTACCGAACTCTGCCTCTATTCTCAATCCACTGTTTAATGGTCCATATATTCCCTGAATAAGTGAATTTCTGTCATTTATTACCGTAGTCCATGGAAACGAATCTATAAGCATAGCAATTTCCAAAGCTTTTTCCATAGCCTGACCGTTTTCAGTAACATAATTTACCAGCCCCATCTGGTAAGCCTCCTCGCCAGAAATAAGCTTGCCTGTCAAAATCATGTCCAGTGCCCTTCCGGTGCCGATTATGTATGAGAGTCTCTGTGTGCCACCGTCTATAAGTGGAACACCGAAACGTCTTTCCAGGAATCCCAGCTTTGAAGACTTCCCGGCCACACGTATATCCGCAGTCAGTGCCATTTCCAGGCCCCCTGCAACACAGTATCCCTCTATGGCAGCTATCACCGGTTTTTGGAAAACCACTCTAGTAAATCCCATGGGGCCATTTTCATTCAGCACTTCACCGCTCATTTTTTCGGCATCAGATAAATCGGCACCGGCAGAAAAATTTCCTTTTTCCCCTGTTATAATAGCAATATGCTGTTCACCGTCTTCATTGAATTCTTTCATGGCCTTTTCCAGCATTTTTGACGTTTTATAGTTTACAGCATTTCTAACTTCAGGGCGATTTATAGATATTATCGTTATTCTGCCTTGCCTGGTTATAACTACCTCATCCATGAAAATGGTAAGATTAAATGCAATATTAAATTAACTTAATTGAGAGAAGTATAGATCTCTCATGGTAAACATATTTATACCCAGATATGTTAATAAAAGCAATGCTAAAATACCTATCACTGGCACTTGTACTGATACTGGTTGTGTCGATGGTATCAGTCGCCTACGCTGATTCTTCTACAGTTCAAGGCAGTAATATTGCTACGGACGTTGTTAATCCCGGTTCATATTATAATAAAGAACCGGCACCAATGGGCATAGCGGATTACGGTATCAATTCATCCGGTGATGGTTATTATTTCAATAGCACTTCATTTGAGGGGACTATCATTATAAGCAATTTAACCACATATAATTCATCCATAGCACAATGCCCCAGTAACGCAGGAATTCAGCTTAATTTGATTTACCGTTTCAATCTCTACGGTGAAAATTATACATACTGGGTTCAGAATGTGGCACTGATAAATACATCCAGCAAACAGATAGCTTTAATTGATAATGTATGGAATTTCACAACAAGCAGTTCCGTGATGTATAAAAGTTCTATATCCGGAAATGGAGGAATACAGAGTTCAAAGAATGGAAATTATTACGTTTATGAGGCGAACTATGGCCAGTTTAGCGAATTCAGTTATTCTACCTTAGAGTTAAGGAGCACATCATTCATGGAGGCAGGATATCCCCATGTAAATATGCAGTATAATACTGGAAACGGCTGGGTTACATATGACACATTAAATTTCACATTTGCCGGAAAAGTGTCCCAGAATTATGGTTTTATTGTTGATGGAAGCACATTACTTTCAAATAATCTGCCAGTTGATGCAGGTTTAATTCTTGGGGGCCCTGGTGATGGAACTCAAACTAAAGCTGTAAATGTAAACATCACAATGTTTATGCAATACTGGAATGGCCATAATTATCAGGCTATTGAAGATGCCTATAATCACGGTTCAGATACTGCCGAAGGCACCTGCAATATAACAGAAGTTCACACATCATATGATGGAATTCCCGCCGTTAATTTAGAGTCAGGGTCTGGGGCATTGGGAGAGCTTTATAATGTAACCAGTCTATCCATGCTGAATTTTAATGCCAGAATAGCAGCAGGATACGTTACCCTGAACGGTGCCATGTTTAATTTCACTGGAGGAGCTATAAATCTTACACTGGTACCGGGAACCTACTCATTTAAACTGTTTGCTGAATCTGGCCAGGAAATATTCCATGAGACTTATACCTTCTATGCGGATAATGTATATACACTGGAAGCAAAGCACGTGTTTATCGTTAATTTCAATGAGACCGGGCTCGCAAATGGAATAGAATGGAATGTTGTAGTCAACGGTACAGCGATGAAATCAAGCAGTAACACCATAGTTTTTCTGCTTTCCAATGGTTCATATAACTATGAGGTTCCTGGTGTTGCCGGATATTCAATTTCAGAAAATAATGGCACTTTCAACATCAACGGCACCTCAGAAAATATAAATGTGACTTTCTCAAAATTACCTGTAACGCCCGGGAACAGTGCGATTTCAGTTTATGATTATAAACTGATAATTACCGCGGCCATCATATCTATCGTTGCTGTCATGGCTCTTATGGCAATTCTACCGGACAAAAAGCACGTGAAGTGAAAACTTCAAAATTAATTTTTGGAATTGTTCGAGAAAATTCATATATAAATTGATTATGTCAACTAATGGAATTTGCTGGAGAAATAGATGTAATGTGTGATAAGAATAAAATCTGGGAACTCCTGAATGATTATAAAAGAATCCCCGAATTCTGGCATGGCACGAGAAGCATAGAGAAAACCGGGGACACTTATAAAGTACAATTTGCTTTTCCCGGAAAGGCCACAATGAAATTGGAGGAGGACAGTAATAATTTCGTATTAACTGAAAGATACCTGAAAGGACCTTTCACCGGCACAAAGACTACCCGTCTGGAAGGAAGTAGTCCAGTAAAAATCCAATCTATATGGAATATAAAGCTATCTCCAATGCTGAGGGCCTTTTCCGGTAAATTGCAGGGCCATTTTCAGGAAGGAACTGAAGATGCGTTGCTGAGGATCAAAAACTATTTGGAATCATGATTGACATCAAACTTCAATTCATAATTATGTTTGATAAATCCCTGGCAGCAATCAAGAAATATCGTATGGCCACAGACAGGACAGGCTGATGTATGCCTGTAATTATAACACTGGCTACATGTACATTTTTCATCCATGCAATCCTCACACATATTTTGTTATTATAATTAGGTATTAAAGTTTATTTTATCAATTTCCGCAAATTGAATTATACGTCAGTTTAAATTGAATATTAAATGCGTTTCAGCATATATTTATGCACATATGACATGTGCAAGAATGGATAAAAAAATTTTGATCATAATACTGTCCGGAGAGAAAGACAGAGGAAAGGCAATAACGGGATTAAATCTGGCCATTCATTTGAGTTCAAGTACAAAGGTTATTTTCTTTGGAGACAGTGAAAAACTTGCAGCCTCTGGTGATGCAGAAATCACTGGCCTTATTAAACAACTGGAAAACAAGGGTTCCGTGCCTGTGGCATGCATTAATTATGCCGAAAAAAATGGCATAGGATCAGAACTAAAGGAAATGAAATTTGAATTGAAGGCAATATCATCAGTTATACAGGATTATCTAGCCCAGGACTATGTTCCTATAACATTTTAATTTATTTTATATAAATCAATTCCTTACATGGGCAATAATTTCAAAATCCTCTATTCTCATGATACTGGAGTATTTTCTGAATATATTCATTAAAATAAATATAGATTAATATCTCATTATTATCTGTTTTTCATGAATGCTTCAAAATTACTGGATTATGATAATTTCCTTGATGCTTTTAAAAATGGAACACTGGACAGCATTTACCTGATAAAAACCGGTACAATGGCTTATTCCGGGCTTGTCAGGGCGGTAGACGAAGAATCTATAATTATGGATTTACCATTAAAATTTTATTCGGGCAATAACGTAATTTATACCCCTGTTATCATCGGGAGAGAAGAAATTAATCAAATTAAGGAAATCCCTGTGGAAGGCAATGTTGCAGTGGACGTCAAAAATACCGGGCAAGTTTCTGGTGAGATCGAAAAAGCCTATTCAAACAGAATGATAATTGATAACAATGATGAAAAATTTACAGTGTACTATCAGGACATCATTGATATAAAATAATTTTATCTAATGGAATTCCTGGCGTTCTTCTTTCTTCCATTTTTTAAAGCATGCGATCTTGCATTCTTTATGCTCCTGGATGCTTTTCTCCAGTCGGAGGAAAATGTGTTTTTTAATTTCGATACTGAAAAAAAGCCGTTAATTACTATTCCAGTTTCCCTATTCCTATTTAAACTGGATTTCGTAAAATTTTCAGATCCTATAAATGCTTTCTTTCCAGCAATCATCTTGGCATGCATATAGAGTTTTTCCGCCGGCATATATCTCACCTTTACTCCATGTTTTTTCAACAATTTAATATTCGCAGCATCCGGTGATGAAATCGTGTCAGGAACTATGACTCTTGCCTTTCTTCCCTTATCCATGAGTGCCTGCAATATCTCTTTATCATCACCCATTTCCTCTGTTTCTATAACAATTTTCTTTTCGTTTGAAATAAACTCATTTAATGCAGATTCTGAGCCGGGGGATACAATCAGATACTTTCTGGGCATTTCCCCTGCAACTTTCTCTTCAAAGTCAGAAATAAATATTTTTTTCAGAGCAGCTATGATTTTTCTGCTTCCCGTTACAGTAAAATATTCCCTATTTTTAGAAAATCCTGCCTCGGTAAAATTCGGTGTACCAACCTCTGCAAATCTATCAGTCACTATGTATTTTGCATGGTCAAAAACATTCGGTTTCTCAAATCTCTCAGGTGCAATTTTAATCCTTGCACCTGTTTTTTTCAGGTCATCTATTTCTGCATGTGTACCATCATCTCCATTTATACCATATGGCCGCCCATCCACCATCAATCTTACGTCAAGTTTTTTCTTCACAGCTTCACTTACAGCTTTCAGTATTCTCTGGTCATCAAGCAGATAAGAATTTATATAAACAAAATGTCTTGACCTATTTATTATGCGAATCAATGGTTTTATCCCGTCCCTTGGTTCAATATATATTCTGTATGCCATATGTCTGCTATGGAAATACGCTTTAATTAATATTTGCTTTATTTTTAAAGGAATACAAGAAAATTTATAGAGTTATTTTCTGATTTTTTTGCCCTTAATAATCAATAATGAAATAATACCAGCCAAAATAGCTATTGCCGATCCTATCACTATGTATCCATCTTCCAAGGGAAAGCCGGATTCTGGTTTAACAGCTTCCACATGGACTTCAATCCCTGACCCATCAACTTTTAATGTACCCTGGCTGGCCCCTGTCAGGTTTCCATTTGATGTGCTTATGATATAATCATAGGTGCCGTTGTATAGTTTAAGCATAATGCTACTGCTACTGGAATGGTAGGATTCACCGTTTGAAAAATTTAGATACCACACAGTGCCAGGTGGCAATCCGGTTTCAACAAATTTTACTTTATAAAGTCTCATGAATACTATATGGACATCTAAAGAAACTCCGTTGACTTTCAACGTGCCCGCTGGTATATCGGGACAGTAATCTTTGTTGGAAGTCGTGACAGTGTAATGATATGTAGCATTTGAAAGGCTCAAGGTAATGTTTGTAGCGTTAAGCGAGTGATCTTTCGTTATGTTAACATTCCAGAATGTACCACCTGGCAAACCACTCTCAGAAATCTCTATATGGTATACTTGCCTTATAAATGTCAAATTCACAATTTCAGATGTGCCATCTACTCTGATAATTCCTGAAATCCATTTATAGTCATGTGCCCTTGCAGTATAAGAATAGGTACCGTTTGGCACAGTATAATCAAGGGAATCATTATCTGTTTTCCTGATAGATCCATTAATACTCACAGAATATGGGCAATGTTCGTGTAATCCTGATTCCCTGAAATCCACCTGGTAAACGCTTGGAAATTTCATTGCTATATCTATGGCCTTTCCATTAACGGTAAAATTACAGTGAATTATGCTATTATTATCGGTTGCGACCAACGAGTACAGCCGTTCGGGAGGGAATCAGTAAAGTTGCTTCCAGAAATTACATGAGTTTCTGTGCTTCCATTTATATATAACTCCCACTTACTGTGAGATTCTAGATTCTTTGCAGTAAAATGTACCGGATATATTTGCATGGAATAAACAATGAACTCACCGGGTATAGCAGGGATGTCAGAATTTCCCATACTACTCTTCCACACATACATTACAGAATTATTGTATCCAGCTACTAATACATTGATCAGTGGATTGCCTGTTTTGTGGAATAAAGAATTGAACCATGGATTAGTCGATCTGTATGCTGAAAGCCTCACATATGAAAGATAAGGAGAATAAAGGTTGGCATAACCGGTTATATACGTCAATGAATCTGTTATGCCCGTAATAAATCCGTAATTGGAAACCAGAACCTCCTGATTAGCGGCTGTTTCCATATCATCAACATGTAAATTCCTGGCATTTATATATACTGTTGAAACATTATGCGTATTACTATTGTAATAAAAATGCCATAGCCAATAAGTTGAACTATCATTCAGATCCTGGTAAAGTGTAATTTTATAATTCCCATCCGGTAAGGGGGTAATATAGTACGGCTGGTTATTGCATGTAGTGGCATCGCCATCATGCATTGATCTGGCCATAACCACAAATTTATCTGTTGTCCAGTTAAAATAATCAAAGATGATTTCCCGCTGGCTTGCAATCTGTCCCTGGAAACTGTATTCAGTCATGGAGCTCTGGCCGCTACGACTTGCAAGCCCAATTCCCCCGATATTAAACGCAATCATATGCCCGTCCTGACTGCCGAATATGGACCATACAAAGAGACCTTTATTTACCGTAACACCCACTGAAAAGTCGATGAGATATGTCCCATTCAAACTCAGCGGATATATATTCCATTCACAGGGAGATCGGAAACTGTAATTTTCTCCATATTTCGCTATATCAGAAACCGACAGCGTTGTGTTTGATAATTTATATGTGTTATTCAGCGGAAAATATGCCTGCACATAGAAATAGCCATTGATAACGCCATAATCTGTAATTGAATCCAGAGTACCATTGTTGAGCTCGGTATAAAATATATCCTGCCTGCTCGCCCAGAATATTCTGCTATCTGTATTATATGTAAGATTCTCCCACTTAGTTGATATAATATAATATTTTCCGGTTGATATCATATATGCTGAAAGAGTGTTGTTTATATTCTGATATATGAATCCACGTCCCACGATTAAACTGCTCTGGTTGTAAAATTTAAGGTGGTTTGCAAGTATTGGCTCCTGGGGTTCATGCCTGCCATAGTCATTAATACCAAGCTGCCATGAATTGAAATCGGGAATTGTTACATTTCTATAGGATATGCTTTCATTATAATAATTGAAGCCACCATAAGATATGGGCTCATCCGGTATTTCCTGAATAGTTCTTCCATTTAATGTAGAATGTACAGCACTGGTCGCATGCACTGGAATGCCTGACGGTACTATAAATACAAAGGTTAACGCTATAAATATGGTGATGTATTTTTTCTTCATACTGGATGCTGAGATAATATTCAGTACTATATAAATAATTAAGTCTATTAATAAAGATCAGTTAATTTATAATTATTATTCCTCCGATAAAGATTATAATATTGAAGTGAAATATACTTGCATGGAAACATCCGGCCTTGTTGAAAAATATAACGATTACAGAAATAGTACATTGAACTTGCAGGCATCCGAGAATGTTCTGAGCCCAGATGCCAGAATGGCACTTTCATCGGATATGGCATCCCGATACTCTCTGAATTTAGATGGGCACAATGCATACGGTGGCACAGGGTATTATGATAACATCCTTGAATTGCTGGAGAAAAACACAAAGAAACTTTTCGGGAGTAAGTTCTCAGAGTCAAGGCCACTCAGCGGACATATAGCAGCTGAGACATCTTTGCTTTCCGTACTTGAACATAACAGAAATGTTATGGCGGTATCTGAGGAAGACGGAGGATACCCTGGATATTCCGGGGGCCATCTTGATCGGGTTCTGGGATATACTTTCCATCCTGCACCTTATAAAAATTTTGACCTTGATTATGATATACTGGAACAGAGGATAAAGGAAACCGGCACAGGCATTCTAGTCCTGGGCCAGTCAATGTTTATAAAACCATACGACATGAAAATAATAGAAGAAATTAAAGAGAAAACAGGTATAATAGTTATATACGACGCATCACATGTGCTCGGGCTCCTCGCTGGAAAGGCATTCCAGAAAGACGCATTGAAATTTTCCGATATAGTTTATGGTTCTACACATAAAACATTTTTCGGGCCACAGGGTGGGATAATAATAACAGATGATGAGGAAATATATAGAAAAATTGAAGAAAATACTATATTTACAACTATGGACAATGTTAATCTTTCCCGGGTTGCATCATTATCTGTGGCAGTTGAAGAGATGATAAAATTCGGTGAAGAATACGCAAAAAATGTTGTGGAAAACACACAAAAACTTTCTTTTGAACTGGCAAAGAGTGGATTTAGGCTGATGCCCGGTTCCGAGGAGAGCAAAACACATCAGTTGCTGCTGGACGATAAATTTCTACATAGTAAGGGGTTTGATTATTATACCTTTTCCAGGAAACTTGAGGAAAACATGGTGATTATTGACCGGTTCGGAAGACTCGGCACACAGGAAATAACCAGATGGGGAATAAACGATATGGGGAAGGTCAGTGATGTCCTTTGTGGCATATCCAATAAATTAAATAAGACCGAAGAGATTAAGAACTTAATAAGTGAAAAAAGGCTTAAATTTTGGTGATACTATGAATGTTGGGGAAATCATGAAAAAAGATCTTATTGTTATAGAAAGTGATTCAAAGATATCAGAGGCTATTTCAAAAATGAAGGATAACGACATACAGCAACTTCCTGTTATGTCAAACGGAAAGTATGTGGGTATGCTGACATACAAAAATATACTCAGAAGGGGAAGCATAAGAACAAATTCCCGGGTTTATAATTTTTCCATAAATGCACCCAGGCTGGATGAAAATTCCGATGTCATTGATGCTGTAAAGCTTTTAAAGGAAAGCGGATTAAATTCCCTTCCCGTATTCCAGAAGGAAAAACTTGTGGGGCTCGTAACGAGAATGGATATAATAAGGAACCTGGCCGAGATATACCCCGGGGCAGACAGACTAAGAAATTTCGAGATAATGACCGCCGATGTTGTATCCGTTGACGTTGACGATGAAATAGAAGATTCAGCACAGAAAATTAGAACCCTTGACGAATATGAAATTCCTGTAACATCCAGAGGAAAACTTTCAGGAATTCTGCGCCTGAAGGATATTATCAACAGCATGATAATGGACAAGCAGAAGATAAGCTATGGAGAATTTACATCCGGGAAATCAAAGGTGGAAATAGTAGCTTCATCCCTGATGGATAATCCTGTCAGCAGCAGTGAAGATACGGTCGTTACCGATACTGCATTATTAATGGTTAAAAATCATCTGCACATTATACCTGTTGTGGATAAGGATTCCAGGGTCACCGGTGTGGTCGGCATCAGCGATATAATTAATTCCATGGAAATAGGAAATGAAGAAGGATTCTACATAGAAATATCCGGGCTTGAAGAGCAGGACAGAGACCTATACGATATTACCTACTTCATGGCTGATAAGTTTATAACAAATATTTCCAGAATAATAGGGAATAATGGAAAGCTCCTCTTCAATATAAGAAAGTACAAAACCGAGGGAAAGGGCAAGTATTCAGTGAGAACAAAACTTATCACACCGAAGTTGCACATAGAGGATGATGGATCAGGCTATAACTACGGAAAATGCATAAAGGGCATACTGGATAACTACGAAAGCAGAATAAAGGACAAATAAAAATGGATTATACGGAGGATATACTGAAATATCTCTCTACAAGATCACAATTCGCTGACGTTCGCTATATGAATAGTACTACAAGGTCTTATTCATACAGGAACGGGCAGTTTGATGGGCAGAATCGCTCTGATGGTTCCGGTTATGCAGTGAGGTGTGTCAATAATTCTATTGCCATGTCATTTTTCAACGATTCAAATTTTCCATCAATGAAAAGCAAACTGGAAAACCTTATTTATAATTCCAGGAAAGATGGAAAACATAAAATTGATATTTCTGGCGGTATAAAAACTTCATGGAATGAACTGGGAAAGAAAAAGGTTGCAGATACACCTGATAGCTGTAAGATAGAATTCATAAAGGATATGGATCGAATAATGGGTGAGAGTGGCGCATCCGTAAGATTCACAAATATTATGGATACAAATGTAAACGAATCCTATGCCAATAGTTCGGGGTCATCTATAAGTGGAGAATATTCACGCATATACTTCTCTTACATGGCCGGGATAAGTGATTCAGGGTCATTCGAGGAATCTTCTGAGGAATATGGTTCAACATCGGGCTATGAATTTATTGATTCACTGAATTTCGCAGAACTTATAGGCAATGATATTAGAACTCTTAAAGCATCGATCCATGGGGGAAAGGTTGCACCTGGAAAATACGACCTTGTGGTGGGCCCTTCCATATCCGGGATAGTTGCCCATGAATCCGCAGGGCATCCCATGGAATATGATAGAATCATAGGAAGGGAAGCAGCCCAGGCAGGCGGTTCCTTTATAGGTGCCGGCAGGGAAGAGCAACGGGTCGGTTCCATGTATGTAAATGTGATCGATGACCCGTCCATAAAAGGCAGTTTTGGATACTATGCATACGACGATGAGGGTATCAAATCAGGAAAACGCTACTTATACAGGAATGGAT